>NZ_QUIO01000018.1:0-91720 GCF_003480145.1 Ruminococcus sp. AM42-11
CACATTTCCATGGTGCTTGTCGTTTGCTCTTTGGTTCGGAATAGTGTGGTGCTGGCGGTCTATCTCTTGTTTTCGGTTGTTTGCTTCTTTACTGTACATGAGCATTTGCACCCGGGTTGTCGTTTCCATAACCTTCCATCAGGTTGATTACGCCCCAGACACCAAGACCGGCACCGATTGCAACGACCAGTGTCTGAAGGATATTGATTGCACTGCTAAAAAAAGCCATAATCAAATGTATGCACAAACGCTTTTTCTTATGGTCTGTAAGCGTTTGGCTCTACTCCTTTCCCTTTTATTCAGACCTTTTTGTACCCCCGCTCAACAACAGGGTGCTCGAATTCTTTCTTTCATATCAGTCCTCACCTTCCTCAGCTTCAATCGCTGATACATCTTCTTGTGTTACAGTTACTTCATACATTTCAAATTCTGTATCTTCCGACATCACCAGTCGGTGTGCCAGATATTTTTCGACATCAAACGCATTATTCTTATTGAAATCGGCAAGCTCTTTGTACCGTTTATGCTTTGTGATGTCATATTTGTTGCTTAAAAACGGACGGACTCCTCGAAGCTGTAAGATACATTTTTCTCCATCCATGACCGCCAGCTCATCTCTACTCATCAGCTCCTTTCCAGTCTTTTGATAGTTCAGTCCATAGGACCGGTTGCTGCCTCTGGTATCTGATGTGTTGTAAAGATCAATGGTTTCCTTTCCCAGGGTTTCTGATATTTCTTTCAGTGTGGAACTTTCCTTTCCGCCCAGGAAAAGAACGGTGTCACAATTGCCTGTGATTGTCTCAGCAGCATCCTTATAGATGGTTTTCAGCTGAGATTGTGACTGCAAGATGATAGAAGCCGAGATTTCCCTGCTTCGGATCGTAGCAATCAATTTGTCGAATTTGGGAATCTGTCCGATATTGCTGAACTCATCAAGAAGCAACCGTACATGATAGGGAAGCCTGCCTCCATGCTCATCATCCGCTTTATCACAAAGCAGGTTAAAGAGCTGGGTGTACATGATCGCTACCACAAAGTTGAATGTGTCATCTGTATCGCTGATGATGACAAACATGGCTGTTCTCTGATCACCGATCATATCCAGTTCCATTTCGTCATACGACATGATTTCTCTTAGTTCCTGAATGTCAAATGGTGCAAGTCTGGCACCACAGGAAATCAAAATCGATTTTGCAGTTTTGCCGGCAGCAAGCTTGTACTTGCGATATTGCCTTACTGCAAAGTGTTCCGGATTTTCTGCTTCCAGTTCTTCAAACAATTCATCCACTGCATTTTTAAATTCTTCATCATCCTCCCTGGTCTCACTGGCATTGATAAATTCCAGCAAAGTAGAAAAGTTCTGTTCTTCCTCTGGAGCCTCATACCAGATGTATCCAATCAGTGCAGAATACAAAAGACGTTCGGCCTTGACCCAGAAATCTTCAGTTGATTTTTCGCCTTCACCCTTGGTATTCGCGATAATGGTATTGACCAGCTTCAAGATGTCTTTTTCACTCCGGATATAATGGAACGGATTGTAATGCATGGACTTTTTAAAGTTGATCGTATTTAATACCTTGATCCGGTATCCTCCATTTACCAGCATCTTCCCGCATTCAACGATGATCGTTCCCTTCGGATCAGTGACCACATAGGACACGTGATCCGTCATCTGCATAAGATTGGGTTTCACATAGAATCTTGTCTTTCCGGATCCGGAACCACCGATGACGATCACATTCTTATTTCTGGCATACTTTGGGGCTTTTGGTCGGCTGTTCATGGTCAGACGTTCTGTTTCTGTGAGGATGACATTGTTTTCAAAGACCGGATCCATGAAGGGTTCGATATCTTTTCTATTTCCCCATCTTGCAGATCCATACTCCACACCCTGCCGGAACTTCTTTGCATTTTTAGAACGATAGTAGACCACCAGTTTTAATGCACCTGCAACCAGAACACCTACTGTAAGATCCTGCAAAGCGATACTTGGCAGCCAGCTTAAAAATGCCAGTCGGAAATTGACTAACATCACGCCAAGTCTCTGGACCATGCTTTCTCCCAGGCAATGTCGGTACAGCCAGGAGCCTTTATCTGCTACATAGAAGATAAAGAAATATGGGAGATTTAAGATCACCAGCCGTTTGACCTGGATCTTCTGTAATTTTTCCATAATCATCGTTCCTGACCTCTGGATTTTTGTCTCTGCTTCACACGCTGGCGGTGCTTTGCTTTTCTTTCTACAGATTTCTGCAGTTTCTTTCTGACGGATGGTTTCTTCGCCTGTTTCTTTTTCAGTTCTACTCCGGCATATTCCCGGAAAGCCGCTGTCATCACATCCACATCTTTGGCCTTAAAGAAGACCAGATATTTCGGTGAATCCGCACCGACCTCTTTTTTCAGGCTGTAATCAATGCCGTATTTTCTTGCCACACGATCAAAGGATTTGATATTTTCATCTGTGATCTTTAAGTTGGAAAGCTGTACTCCCTGTGCATTCAGCTGCTTGATGGTCTGCTTTCCATGTGGCTTTTTCTTTTCAATCTTTTTTCGGGCTTTTTCCCTTCCTTTCTCCTGAGCCCGTCCGGTCTTTTCTGCCATTTTCACCTGCGTTGCTTTCTGTTTCCTGCGGTTATCCATTTCCAGGAACTTCCGAAGGGCTGCTTTTAGCACACTGGCAGTGATCTTGACTCCCTGGATGCTCAGGCTGATTACTTTCTGATTTACTTCTTCCTGCAATTACCCACGTCCTTTCTTTCCTTTCATCTCAGAATAAAGACGGGCAATACAATATCCGATACATGGAACATGTTTTCCATACGGACAGCCACTACATGGTGTCGTTTTTACTGCTTTTTTCTTCTCAGGAAGCAGATAATGGCACTGTTTCAAGCTACAGCCTTTCTTTTTACCTTCCCACCAGTAACAGTACTTGCAGGACCATGGCTTTTCTTCGCTGTACTTTCTTCCCTCAATAGCTGCATTTGGTTCTATGATCAGATCTTTATTTGTCTTCATTCCGTTCTTCCTCTTTTCTCATGATTTCTGTCAGTTTTTTCTCTGCCTGACTTCCGGCAGCAATGAGACAATACAAAACTGTAAATATTGCCGCTGCTCCCAGAAGAGCAACAAAAATAATGATATTTCTCATGGTTTCTCCCATCTAAAAAAGCGTCCACAGATTCCTTTCGGTTTCCATGAACGCTCATTCTTATTTGATTAGTGTTTCTTTTTTCTCATAAATGCAAGGGCTCCTGTACCAGTCGCACCAATGCCGAAAAGTATAAACCACAGCCACAGATTGGTGTTATCCCCAGTCTTTGGTGAATTACTGACAGGTTTTCCACCTTCCGGTGTCTTTTCTGCCGTTTTTTCCTCATCCACCATGGTTACATGCTGTACTTCATCGGTATCCTTTACTTCGAATTCCACATCTTTTGCAACCAGATAGCCATCCGGTGCTGTTTCTTCACGGAGAGTGTATTTTCCGATCGGAAGCATTTCGATATAATGTGCTTTCTCTGTACTGGTCCAGCTTTCGACAACTTTTCCATCCTGATCAAGGATTGTGAGTTTTGCTCCTGGAAGTTCTTTTCCGGCGATATCCTGTTTGGAGATTTTCACCTTCGTCACATCATCCTTCATCTCAACTTTCTGCACATCGGCAGTATCTTTGATGGTGAACTTCACGCTTTCAGCTGTCACATAACCATCGGCTGGTTTTGTTTCAACCAGTGTGTATTCTTTTCCGACAGTCAGTTCACGGATCACATGTGCTTCTTTACCGGAAGTCCATTCATCCACGATATTTCCATCGGCATCTACCACTTTCAGCTTACATCCCGGAAGTTCTTTTCCGGTTGTCAGACTGGATTTTGTAAATTCAACGACGGTTGGCTGATTCTCAAAGGTAAAATCATAGGTTACTGTCGGCTGATCCTCGCCTGCATACTCAAAAGTAAATTCCTTTACTTCATCGTTGGTTACAAATCCGTCCGGTGCATAGAGCTCTTTTACATAGTAAGTTGCTCCTATTGGAAGATCTGCAACAAATGTGATATTTCCTTCTTCATCCGTAGATTTCAGTTCAATAATCTCATCGGCTTCAATCAGGACTTTACCTGTTGTCTCAGACTTAATGTCTTCTTTGGCAAATAATCCAAAGATAGCGCCTTCCAATGTACGGTCAGAATCTTTTTCTTTCTTAAGTACACTGACTTCTACTCTCTGGCGGTTGTTCTGCCAGTCTTTGTCATAGACTACAACTGGTGTATTCTGATTCACGTAAGTCAGATCTACATGACGGATCTCACCATCCAGTACATGACCGTAAGCAGTTCCTGTTTCTTTCACATAGTATTTACCAAGTGGAAGATTTTCCAGTTTTGCAATACCGGTTTCATCTGTCTTTATTGTTGCAATCAGTTCATCCTTTTTATAGTAATCGTCACTGACGCCATCGGCAGCCTTAATGTCTTCCTCAGCATAGACTTCAAACGTAACATCTGTCAGCTTTCCAGTTACATAGTTGAAAATGTGTTCCACCACACCTTTGACCTTATCGGCCAGTGTAACAGAATCCAGGAATTCTCCCTTCTTGTTGATGATGAGTTCACCAACCGGTACCTCGTCCTTCATTTCCACTTTTTGAACCTCTCCGGTATCTTTGACTGTGAATGTCACATCATTGGCTACCAGATAACCATGTGGTGCAAACTCTTCATGTAGGGTATAATTCTCACCCACTTTCAGATATTTGATCACATGCGGTGCATCTTTGGAAGATGTCCAGCTGTCTACTACATTTCCATCTTTATCCGTTACTTTCAGATAAGCTCCATCCAGTTCTACACCGGTTGTTGCATCTGATTTTGTGATCTCAACAGTTGTCGGCTGGTTCTTCTTTACGGATTTTAATGTTACTGTCTGTACATCCTGCCCCTGATAAGAAGCATCAAATCTCAGTACTTCATCCGAAGATACGAATCCATCTGGTGCTTTCAGTTCTTTTACGTAATAGTTTCCAAGTGGAAGATCCAGTGTACATGCTGCCTGACCTTTTTCATCAGAAGTCATTTCCTGTAAAAGAGTATCTGCTTTGACGATCACTTTTCCATCTTTCGTCTGAATGTCTTTTGCATTGTAAATACCGAACACTGCTCCGGCTACTGTATTGCCTGTCTCAGCATCCTGTTTTTCGACCGTAATCGACACTTTCTGTCGTTCATCTGTGACAGAGATTTCTTTCTCGATCACTTCGGTATCCTGATCCGCATAAGCAAATTCGACATTTTCCGGCACGGTATTTAACACATAAGTGTCCGGTGCATTCTTCTCTTTGACATAGTACCTGCCAAGTGGAAGATTCTTTACGGTTGCATAACCATCTGCATCCGTTGTGACGGTTGCTACCAGTGCATCCTTTGCAAAATACAGAGTTCTCTGTCCATCTGCATCTACCTGATGATCGGCAGTATAAATATCTTCTGCCGCATAGACTTCAAATTCAGCACCTGCAAGTCCAGCCATTTCATACTGGAAGTCCTTATCAAATCCCTTTAACACTTCACCCTGTTTATAGATCTTTAACTGACCTTTGACCGGGGCATTGGTATATTCCACATCAATGACTGCATCTCCTGTGACAGGATCGGTCAGATAAGCAGTATCTGTATCAACTGCAACTGTCACATAGTTTTTGGATATTGTGTACCCATCGGGTGCCGTCACTTCCTCAATCCGGTAGTTACCAGGTTTCAGATTCTTTGGCAGTACCAGGTATCCTTCCTCGTTTGTGAAATAGGATTTGTGTACCGTTGGCTTCGGATAGGATGTTGTCTGTTCCACATATTTCTGGTTATCCAGGTCATATACCTTGAATTCAGTATTTGCCAGGAGTACAGATTTCTGTGTTTCTGCATCCTTTTTGATGATCTTTAATTTTGCTTTGAATTCTTTGTCCAGAAGCACTCGCCATGTCTGCGGTGTATCCGGATGATTTTCTGTGATCTTCACTACAAAATCATCAACCGGTGCATAGTTGTGTTTGCTTGTGGTTTCTCTTACCACATAAGTTCCATATGGAAGCGGAATCGATCTTGCATATCCTTTTTCATCGGTAAACATTTCTGTCTGGCCATCTGCAGTCAGTACAACTGGTCTGGCTGAGTCAAAATCATAACTTCCATCTGCTTTTACTTTCAGATCACTAACAAGCCATGCTGAAAAACCGACTCCCTGCAGAAGATCTGCATCGGTCTTTCCATTGTTTGCGGCTTTAATGATCTGGAACGGTTGCTTAATGACTGTTTCTTTACATACAGAAGTTCTTTCTACTGTCGGAACAGTAGCACCTTCGTAAGTACAGTCCACATCATGTTCTGTCGGATCCAGTACGTATCCCACCGGAGCACTAAGCTCTTTCAGATAATACTTTCCAAGATAGAGATCCGATACAGAAGCTTCGCCATTCTTATCCGTTGTCAGGGATGTGATCAGGCTGTCTTTCTTATGGATCGTTCCGGTTCTTCCATCCGGATGAATAATATCTTCCCTTGCATAAAGGCCATATACTGCACCTTCCAGCGTTGCATCCCCCTGTGCTGCATTCCCTGTCTCAGCATCCTGTTTTGCAATGTTGATTTTTGTATTTACACGTTTGTCTGTTACATTTTTAGTCGTTGTCTTTCCGATAGCAAGAGTCACATTATAAGACTTTGTATCAATCTGATATCCTGTTGGAACAGAGATTTCTTTCAGATAAACAACTTCCTGTGTCTTTTCCATTGTGAGCTGTGAAGCACCATTCTGATCTGTTGCAGGCATCTCTGCAATCAGCTTTGTACATGCAGCATCGGAATAGATCCCGTACACTGCACCAGCCAGTGTATTGCCTGTATCCTGGTCTTTCTTTACAATGGATACCTTACATTCTTTTGTCCAGGTTACTTTAAAATACACATATTTCTCATTTTCGACACCTTCACCGAAAACAAGAGCCAGATCCTGTGTTCCGGATCCTGTCACAATCTTGTAAGCAGAGTATTCTTTATCAATACTTCCCTTCATCTGAGAAGAAAATGTAGCACTGACGCTCTCTGCCTGATCAAGTGGTGCTGTCAGATAAAACTGTGTACCTCCACTGATTTCTACACTTACTCCTGCAGCACTGGTTTTACCGGTTGTCACATTTACAAGCTTTACACCGCTTGGCAACTTAAATGTGATTGTCTGCAGTTTATCTGCTTTGAATGTGATCACGCTTGTTCGCTGGCTGTTTCCTTCCACATAAGCCTTTACATTAGATTCGGAAAAGCTCATATCTACAGACGGAATGTCCGGCATATTTACACAATAATTGTAAAGCTCCATTGCCAGGTTCTTTCCTGTTGCATTGGTTCCGGATGCCCAGTCACTGGATCCATTTGCATAAGCCGCTGCAAGATGCGTAATAATGAATCTCTTTCCTGCTGGAAAATCCGGATGTTTCTCATCGAAGAAACCATTCTCATCACTTGCTTTTGTTCCGTAATAGCAGACCTTTGCAAGTGTCTTTCCATCGGCAAGTTTCTGGATCGTATAAGTTCCATTTCCCGGTCCTTTTTTTGATGGTTCAACACAGTATGCTGTCGCATTGATGCTTCCCCATTTCACATAATATGGACAAGTCAGATAAGAACCTAATCCATAATCTGCGTAATAGTACCAGGAACCGGCTGTGACGGTGACTGATTTTGTTCCTGTCTCACCAGAAACAAGCATCATTGGCATATCGAAAGTAATACTTTCGCCTGCTTCAAGATCTGCAAGAGCAACTTCCTGGTCAACCGCTTCCTGCATGACCTCAGAGAGTGTGATCCCTGTTTCCGGATCAACGGTCTCCTGGTCTTCAGTTGCTTCGATCTCTGCATCAAATTCTTTTTCTGTCAGTTCTGTTTTGCTCTCCGTGTCAGCAGCATCAGTTTCCTCTGTAGACGAGTCAGCCTCAGAATCCTCTGTTTCTGTCTTATCGGAAGAACCAGCATCCTGATCAGAAGAACTTTCTGACTGCGAATCTTTCTGTTGATCCGCTTCTTTTACCACGATCTTTCGATTGATCTGGTAGGTTGGGTGATCCGTTGTCTGTGGTTCTACATAATAGACTGCCTTATAGGAATTGGCATAATCGGTAGAAAAGTCATTCCCGTCCGTATCTTTTGCTTCCTGAAATGTAACTTTTACTTTGCTGTCATCCTGGATCGTAAGACCGGTATAATCACTCTTTACATCGAAATTGTCTCCAACCTTGATCTCATAATCCTTTGCAGTTACCACTTCATCTTCATCCAGCTGATCCTTGATCTCCTCATAATACGGAATCTTTTTTACAGATCCGGCATCATCAGAAGCATAGGCAACAGCGGGAGAGAGTACCGTCGATAGAACCGTTACTGCAGTCAGTAAACCGGACATCACCCTGCGTGCTTTCTTTTTCACGTTCATTCTCTTAAATCCTTCCTTTCTGATTCTTTTGTGTATGGTTATCTGTTAGTTTCTGCATATTATCTTTTATACGAAGATGATCGCCTCCTTTCCTGAAATTTGCGCTATTTGGGACAGTCAGCACAAGCTGAGATAACAGCACAAATATATGGCGGTACCTGTTTGTCACAAATACCGCCACATGATTTCTACTGTCATCCTCTTTTTAGATTCAGACATTTTATTTTGATTTAAAATTTAAGCGTTTTCCTGTTTTCTTTCCCGGATCCGTTCCTATATCAGTTTCCATCTCTGATACGTTTTCTTCTGGCAGACACGCAGCTTTTCGCTCTATGCATGTTCAAACCAAATATCACTCCGGGCAGGCTATTCATTTTTCAAGGTACATGAAGGTGTTCTATGCAAACCCTTCATATAACGAAACGCTCAGAGCCTGTTTTACAGTGGTCTAATTCAATTTTTTTAAAATTTTTTAAAATTCTTCGTTTTCCGCCTTTTTTTTCATCGTTTTTAATGCCCTGTTCAGGAGGTCATTTACACTCTGCTGTTTGATTCCCAGATAATCCGCAACATCCTGCTGACGCATTTCTTCGAAATAAACCAGATTGAGTACCATCTTTTGCCTCTCTGTCAATTCCTTGATCAGCGCATTCAGAATTTCTCTGTCGATAACATCGTCAACAAAATCTTTTGAAGATCCTCTCATAATCTCCGCATCATCTGTAACATCGCTGTTAGAAAATACACCATGATTGGTGCTGATTTTGCTCTGGCTGTATGCCATACGGTCTTCAGCCTCCATCAGCAGACGGATATACCAGTTCTCATTATCAAAGAACTCTTTATTGAATTCCTTGTTATCGCCAGTTACACTCACATATTCATAGTCATCACAACTATGAAGCGGAAATACGGTTGATTGATTTCCCGCTGTATAAAGCACATATCCGTGATCATAAACAGAGATCGTTGTATCTGCATTGATCATTTCTTTTACTACAACTTTGTGTTCTTTCAAGGATTTCACGCTTGGGATTCTTTTCTCCATATCAGCAACCTTCACGATTTTCTTCAGTTCTTTTAATGTCAACATAATGACCACCTTTCTGCCTTTCGGCTCCGGGTGGTTCTTTCCATCTTTTATGAAATTTCTGCACAGACATAAAGAACTGCAGCGCAAGAGGTCACGAACTCACCCGTTTTTTTTGAACGGGAGTCCGCGACTCCTTGATAACGCATAATCTGCTTACATAATTAGTATGTTAGATTACTGCTCATTTTGGGATTTGCACTGAATGCACTCTGATTTATTCTCTGTTTGCTGTTTGCGAAACATGGAATAATCGCCCATAGCATCGTAAGGACAACGCCTTACAAATTCCTGGTATTCGATTTCAGTCATCTTTGCTTCCTCCTTTGTGTCATATTATCAAAATCTCTATTTACAATTATTTTTGCAAAAAAGAATTCAACCTCTATATAACGAAACGCTGAGAGCCTGTTTTACAGTGGGGTACGACAAAAAATTTAAAAATTTTTCGATATACGTCAAAAAAGCCCGACAAAACAAATACTTCAACAATCTCCAAAACCAGAAAATACTTCTGATCTTGCAGTGTATCCGTAAATGTTTTGTCGGGCTCTTAGTGATTCCAGTCAGGTTCAGCTCCTTGACAAACTCTTGCTGTCTGGTGCGTTCTTGATGGTTCCTGCCAAATCCAACGCTTACTACAGACAGCTCATTCTATTCTGTTATGATCCCTGATTCATCATCTTTCGGGAATACGTCCGCATCCTGGACTTTAATTGTTCATCTCGGATGTGGATCGGACGAACCGACACCATATCATCCTTTACAAATATCTCCAATGTACTGCGACATTTTTTGCACTCCACTTCTGAATCGCTTTGTGCGCTCTTTTCAATAAATGCTCCACATACAGAGCAGTGTACATGCCATTTAATAGCACCTGATCCCATATAGGCTTCCTCCTTTAAGCAATAAGATATTTCTCCATTTATTACTCAACGGACCAAAGGGAAATCAAATCCGCCTTATGAGCATCATGCCATCCATTCCGTAAGTGCCAAAGCTACACGAACAGCACGATTTCTATTCTGATCAGATCTGCTTTGTCGATCTGTGCATCCTTTTTTATCCTTTCACCAGCTACCACTCACTCTTTCCGGTATAAAAAATTCCGCTGTGATTAATTAACATGATATTTCAATAGTTTCAAATACATCACCAGTCAGATCACAGATGTCCTGGATCTGAATCTCGGTATCATCAATCCGTAAGTGGACTGATGGATCAAAAAATTCTACGGTTCCAGATAATGTATGGTACTGACCAATTAATGGATTCTTCCATGACTTTTGAAAATAAGTTGCCTGTATCTTCATTCCATATGCCAGGATCCTTAATTTCATATCCAGCTCATTTTTCTTTTCCTCAGATAAATCTCTTTTTGGTTCATAAATGATTTCCTGTTGCCGGATTGTTTCATCCAATCCACGAAGTGCCGCAAATGGAGCAAACTGTTTTGCCCTGCGTCCTACATCCATAGGATGTCTCCTGGAAACCGGTCTTGGTAAATATAAATACGGTTGATATGCACTTGCCAGCACTTTTTGCACCTCCTCTAAGCACGGTGACCACCTATTTGCTCGTTGCGTTCTCTATAAGTAGAACACTCTAGCAGGTTGGATCCCCGCATGATCGCATTCTTTCCATAACGCTGCTTTACATTCAATACTGCTTCCTGTAAATGCCGTTCCTTATCGGTCTGTTTGGGATTATCAAACAGGCTGTACTGCACATAACTTTCAGGAGCAACCCTGTTCGCACACACCTCGATTCTTCGGATTCCGGTATATCTGTCTGCAATCCTGAGATATAAATCTTCCACTGCATCTATGATCTTTTTGGAACTGTTACTTTCTCTTTCGAGTTTTACGGTTCCTTTGGATGCCTCATGCTCATACCTGTGGTCATAGGCGATCCATAAGGTGAGAGAGCTTGTTATCAGTCCTTTTTCAAACAGATCCAGGACCAGATTATCTGTCATTTCCCTTACGATCACAAGTGCTTCGTCAAAAGAATAATTTCGCATCAGCACCTGACCATTTGAAAGGCTGTGTTCCTCCGAATGATAGTTCTTGATGTCACTCATCCGGCATGTTTCATATCCCCATGCATGATCGATCAACAGCTCTGCATCAATCCCAAACATCTTATACAGCCAGTCTTCGGATCTTAAAGAAGCCATTGCAATATCGCCCATCGTATGGATTCCATAACCGGCCAGTTTTTTTTCAGTCCGGGATCCAATCCTCCAGAAGTCACTTAATGGTTTATGATCCCATAGCTGCTCTCTGTAAGAGAATTCATCCAGAATTCCAATATGGTCATCCACATGCTTTGCTACGATATCCATTGCGATCTTAGCAAGATACAGATTGGTTCCCACACCTGCAGTTGCAGTGATACCAGTTTCCTCCATGACCGCCTGCATAAGCTTTACCGCCATTTCTTTTGCAGTGAGATGATAAAGCTGTAGATAATTGGTTATGTCAATAAAACATTCATCGACACTGTACACATGGATATCTTCTTTTGATACATACCGCAGATAGATTCCATAAATCTTTGCGGAATAATCCATGTACAGCTGCATCCTCGGCATAGCTGTAATGTACTTCACACAATCCGGTATCTCATGGATCCGGCACCGGTTCTTGATTCCAAGAGCTTCATAGCCGGAGTGATTGCCAAACAGATTGTAGACTTTGATCTGGTCGGATCTGCAACCACCAGGTTTGTTTTAAATGGATCCAGCCCACGTTCTACGCATTCTACAGAAGCATAAAAGGACTTTAGATCAATACAGATAATAGAAGTCTGATCCTGACTCACATTGCCACCTCCCATACGTCTTTCCTCTTTTTGTAACATGTATCCCATTTTGACTATCAATGACTGTGTATCCTTCCTGTTTTCTTCAAAATATAGGAAATTCATTTCACATATTCGTTGACAAAAGAGGAAATATTGTGTATCTTATAGGAAAGATGTTTCCCTTATCTGTGATTCACATTATAGGAGAGATATTTCCCTTTGTCAAGATTAATTTTTGATTTTTAGGAAACACATTTCCCGTTTTGCCTTGAGGCGGCTAATGAAACTTATAAGACAAGGCTTAGAAAGAGGTATGTTTATGACATTCGGTGAAAAAGTAAGATCATTAAGAAAAGAAAAAAAGATGAGTCAGCAGGAACTGGCCAGCATGGTTGGCGTTTCATATAGGACCATTCGATCCTGGGAAGTGGAAGGACGTTTCCCAAAACAAAATGTTCTGTATCAGAAACTGGCAGATGCATTACAGTGTGACGTTTCTTATCTCATGAGTGAGGATGAAGCTTTTATCACAGAAGCATCCGAACAGTTTGGTAATCGCGGTGCCAAACAGGCTCAACAGATCCTGGAACAGGCTGCAGCTATGTTTGCCGGTGGATCACTGACTGACGAAGATAAAATAGCTTTTATGGATGAGATCCAGAGCCTTTATCTGGATTCCAAAAGACGTGCAAAGAAATTTACACCGAAAAAATATCTGAAAAACCAAGAGGAAAAATAATAGAAGGCGGGATTATTGTACACCTAATCTGTTACCTTATAGTTACAAGGATATTTCTGCCCTTTTTATTTTTTACTTTTGAGGTGATTTATTTGAGAAACACTTACATATATACAGAAACAAAGAAATTAATCAAGAAATATGGCACCAGGGATCCCTTTGAGATCATGGATCAGATGAACATTGTTGTCGGGGAAACTTCCAGATATAAGACACTGAAAGGATATTGTTTTATGAGCTGCAAGACGATCTATGTCATGATCAGCAGTTTCCTTTCAGAAGAAGAAAAGATGATCGTTGCCGCCCATGAATTAGGGCATATCATCCTGCATCGTTCCCAGCTGAAAATGGCTCCGATGCAAGATGATACACTCTACAATATGACGGATAATACAGAATACCAGGCCAATCTGTTTGCTGCCGATCTTCTGATTGATGATGAGGAGATCGAAGATATGGTTCAGAACGAAGACCTGGATTATTTCGGACTCTGCAGTTCTCTGAATGCAACTCCGGAACTCATGAGCTTTAAACTATACAGCCTGACAAAACGAGGCCAGGCTTATCATATGCCGATGGAGATTCAGAGTAATTTCCTGGCAAAATAATAAAGGATAAGCGCATTCTACAATAAGAAAACTATAGATTTATCTCACTGAAAGGAGGAACATTTATGTCAAGACATCATATTGAAAAAGTAACTTGTCCTTCCTGCCATCATGAGGGGGATTTTGAGCTCTGGGACAGTATTAATACTGCACTGGATCCTGAAATGAAAGAGAAGGTACTTAATAAATCTATTTTCCTTTATACTTGCCCGAGCTGTGGAGAGACCTTTCGTTTAAACTATCCTACACTCTATCACCAGATGGAAGATCTTATCATGATTTATCTGGTTTCTGAATCAGAAGTAGAAAAGACATATGAAATGTTTTATGGTGAAAATGCTTTGTTTGATTTTCGTACTGAAAAATATTTATCCCGAATCGTAACGTCACCAAATCAGCTCGTTGAAAAGATACAGATTTTTGATGCAGGTAAAGATGACAGGATAATGGAACTTGTTAAATTACTTGTGACAGATTCTCTTCACGAGAATAATCCTGATAAAGAATTTGATGAACTGCGCTTTGCTGTCGACGACGACGGAACAAATATTCTTGTAATCATTAATAAGGGTGAGATCACTGGTGCAGTTGACATTGACAATATGTATGAATTTGCTTCTTCACACTGCACTGATTTCAAAGATCTCCGCGATGATGAGGATATTGTTATCAATAGGGAGTGGATCCTTAACAAACTTACCGAAGAACAAAATTAATAATATATTTGGTGGCTACACCCCCAAGCCCCTGTAGAATAAATAACGCCAGTACTGGATATCAAAAATCCCGCACCGGCGTTATTTATTAAAATATTTTGTTTTTTAATCTTCAACACTCTCTACTGAAACTTCTTTTTTTTCCTACTTTTACCAGAAATCATCTTGTGTCCTGTATAAATAGCCATAATCATGCAAAGCAAAGAACTTGCTGCAAAGTACTTATGGCCTTCTTTTGATCCCCTATAACCTGTATAAAAAGTTCCAAGCATTGTAATCAGTGCACCGATAGACCAATATTTATGTGCTTTCATTCAGATACCTCCTGCCGTTTTTCTTAATCATATACCTTTTAAAAGATATATACAAACTGTTAAGGAAACAATCGGAGTTGGTGTAAACGAAAAAGCAGCCTTGAGATTTTTCGTTTGCACCACCTTCGATTCTTTCCTTAACGATTTTCTCAATCTTATGTTATCTAAAATGCTCTTTTGCTCATCAATCAAGAGTATTATCTTCTCATTTTCTCCCGCATATTCCCGCATATGTTCTAGTCCTACCAGTGCAGCGTAAATCTGTTCATCTTCCTCCTCTTCTTCTTTCCAAATCCTCTGTTCTTGAAACTTTAATTCCTCTTTATTTTTCTCCATCTTCTTCAAATGTGCCCGAAGTTCTTCCTCAGACATGCAATTAACCTCATTCACATAATACCTCCTTTATTTTTGTTGCAACAATTTATTAAGCTTCCTTATTTTCTGTATTCTTTTTTAAAGCAATCCATAAAACTATAAAAAAAGCCACATACACAACCATCCCCATCATAGTCGATTCCCTAGCATACTTTGTTGACAAATTTAATATACCCTGCTCTTTCCCAATTTCTTTTACCACATCCAAACCAGAAAATTTTTCCATCCAATGTTTGAGTTGCCATAAATAATAGACAATTACAGCAAAATATATACCTATAATTCCGCCTAATCCCAAAGTATAATTTTTCATAGATTTATTCCATAAAATTTCTTTCTTCGCTACATAAATATATAAAGCAAAGATAATGATACTCCCTAAAATAAGGATTCCCATTTCCATCATAAAGGCTGTAATAATCAAATTACTTGCAGACTTTGCAAATTGTTCTATAATAGCATCTACACCCATTTTTAAACATGCTACCGCTAAACCAAACATTACTCCAACAAATCCAATTTTTAAATAATTTTCATTTTTTCTGTTTTCTATTTTAATAGCTACATACAGCGCAGCACTATAAAATGTCCACAAAATAAATGCTGCTATAAACAATTGATCAAAATATCCCCATGCCATATATGGAACTCCAACTAATATCTTAGAAGCACCTCCGAAAATAAGCGTTGCAATTATTACAATCAAAATATCTTTATTCTTCTCCATCATTCATTTTCCCCTTTCAATAATTCTTCTAATAATTTCTGACTATCCTCGTCCGCAAAAGATGGTGTAGATAATTTATCACTAAAATCTAAAATTTGTGTTCGGCCAAACTCCATAAACCCATCAACAGATTCAATATATGCTTTATCACCAGAATAGGTTAACGGTGTATACATTAATTTTCCATCCGTTGAATATGATAAATAACCCGAAATATTTGTATCTTTATGTCTTTCATCCAAAGTGCCCGTTATCGTATAAGTTCCGTCTGGATTTGGAACATCTTTTCCCGAAGCTATTTTATATATTCCTGCTGCATAATCTGATGCCCATATTTTTCCAATGCCAGGTTCTGAGTCTCTATATGTATCCATTGGAATATTATAATTCCAGTTCTGAAAAGTTGCTCTATCTTCTGAATTTCCAACACAAATAGTGCCTCTATTTCCACCTTCTGAAGACTGGAAAATAACTGTCACTTCGCTTTTGGATAATGAAGAAAGTGTAAATTGCGTTAACCCTAATAACGCACTCAAACCTGCTGCTGCCTTTACATTTGGATCTGTTGAAGATAATTCTCCTGATAATACCTTATGTCCAGATGTTGTATATATATCTTCTTTAGGTATTTCTTCCAAACTAAATCCTAAAATTCCCTCTAATGCATCAAACTCCATTGCTGAGATTTCTTTTTTCCCATCCAACTTCCAAATAGGTTGAAAAGATATTTCATTATCTGGAACATAAATAGGATATATCTCTCCTTTATAAAACAACGCTTTTTTATCTTTTGAAAGAAATACTAATTCTGTTCCTTCTGTACGTTTTATACACGCAATATCCATTGTCGTTAAAACAATTCCTTTTTGTTTCAAATACTCAGTTTCTGATTCGCTTAATTTTAATTCCTCTTTAGCTTTCAACCACGATTCCAGCTTTAAGCATTCCACCTCCATAATTTTTTTCCAATCGAAACCTGTTCTGGGTATGTATGTTCCACTTTGAAATCGTCCGCTCATACTATTAAGTGCAGTTGTGATAGCTTCACGCAGACTACTTGTCGTTGAAAACAATATACTTGTACTACCTTCAATTTCATCATATTTATCTGATTTGCTTTTCCATTCATCATACAACTTCTGACTAGATTCAGCCAATCGTTTATAGTCATTTACCTTCCAACTATAATATAAATCTATGATAGAATTAGAAGTCTCTTTTTTCATTTCATACTCATCTGCTTTTTCCAAATAAAACTCCTTGTTATCAAGTGCTTTTTTCATTTGGCTTTGAATATTCGCCCCATCAAGAACTTCATCTCCTACCAAATCTTTTAGTGTTGAAAATTCTGCAATATCATACGCATTCGCCGACTTTATTGCATCAATTACAGTTATATAATCGGCCAACTGTTGCTTTAAATTCTCAAAAGAAACGCTTTTAATTTCATTATCTGTAGAAAATGCAGTTACACTCTTAGAAACAATATCCAGAGTCTCATTATCATTTTCGAGCTTATGGATTGCCTGATCACATTGGCTTTTTATATCATTCGGGTTTAAATAATCACTTTCTTTCATAAACTTTCCTCCCTAGTCATCGGCGGCTTTAATCACTGGATATCTAGTTCCATGTTGTGCAAGTTTCCCCATCATCTCATCAAACTGCGAAAAACTAAGATTCAGACTTCTTATATTGTGAACATCACCATCTAAGGTCTGCCCTAATAATTCAATTCCTTGCTGTGCATATCCGTATGCCTCTTTACTTTTACTGTTCGCTGAAATTGTTGTCTTAGAATCCTGTGGAACTAACGGAACATGACGAAAATAACTTTTAGCCGTTTCAATTTGAGTTGCAACTTCGTTTACATGCCCATTATTTACTTTTATTCCTTTTGACATCGTCACCATCTCCTTTACTAAATTTATAAACATGCACTCTTATATTTAATACTACTTTATTTACCATAACATTCAGCATAAAAACTTTATTATTATTTTCATAAATAATATTTCCATTTAAACCTAATGTTTTTATATAATTTCCTACTTCTATATTTGTGACACTTGTGTCAAGTTTTATATTATTTTCTTGATTATTCTGTATATCTGCTATCACCTTAATTATAGTAGCATAAGTCGAATTTATTGCCTTCTCAATCCCAGATAGTAGTAAAGATGAAGCCACTTTTTCTTGTAGTACTTCTGCATCAGTTTTCTTTTCTCCAGCTATCTCTAAAATAGTTTTTTTACCTAAATTGTGTTCTATAAAATAAGAATTTCTCCACGATAGTATTTCAAATCTTTGATTTCTTTTAGCATTCTGGTTACTTTCAATTACAACACCTAACGGGTTGTAATAATTAATAAAATCTGTATGTGTTAACTTAACAATATACTTTTTGCATTCTTCCTCCCAAGAAATAGTAACATATTTTCCATGCATCATTGTTCCCAGATCTTTCATTCTACAAATATAGGAGATAATAGCAGAAATCGTACAATGATTCTTTAGATTTTCTTGTTCCTGATTCATATAATCTAACATTCTACTTTGAGCAATAACCGCTGTTATTTCTGAATATCTTTTTAGAAAGTCCTATAAAAAAGGACTTAATTTAGCATCTCCATTGAACCATCTACAGCTTCTTCAAATATAGCAACACTAAATAAAACTGCCAAAAGTACAGATGATACAATTCCATAGATATTCAATTTTTCATATCTATTTCATGATCCTACTTTCTTCTTTATTCTGCCTCATTAATTGGTTTTTTCATAATATCATCATTGATTTGATATGATGGATCGTCTGCTTTTTTCATTATTTCTTTTAGCTTTTCGTACGAAAATGACTTGACATCCTGATTTGGAAAGTCATTCCCCTCCCTAACATAATTGAGCACAATCTCTGATAGGCGTGTCCAATACCGTTCTATCTGATGTTCGCCTTCAAAGTCCATACCAGTATCTGTAATAACTCTTTTACGATACCATTCAATGTAATCATGCACTTTATTATTTTTATTTAGGACATATAAATTCCCTTCCTCATCAAACTCACTTGATAAATACTTTTTTACATCCTCTAATGTGACCTTTTCTTTACAACGGTCAGACATATTATAAACATGTAACGCAACAAACAACTCCTTTTCATCAATATGTTCATATGAACTATATTCATATAAATGAAGCGGACCATCCTTGCGAATTAATGCATCATTTTGTCTTCTATAAGCTATACAAATCTCCCATTCTCTTTCTTCCGCTTCCTTCTTTTGAAATTGCAGATATCGCAGATATAAAATAGAGCCTATTGCTATAAAGCAACATATTAACACACCAACTTTCACTATTTTTTTCATAATCAATCCTCCATTATCGAATCCTTAATAACATACCACGAATTTTCTTTTTTCTTTATCAATTCCCTTAACTGTTCTTCCGAAAGTGATTCCAGATTTGTAAGCTTTATTTCAGGGTGTTCATTCGCATAGTTTTGCATAATACTCCTTAAATCTCCCAAATACTCCTCTACTTTTGATTTTCCAGCCATTCCAACATCATCCGGCGATTTAAACCACTTTGTATACTCATCTAAAACTTTAACTTCATTACTATTCTTTTCGTCAAGACCAGCAACTAATTGTTCAATTGTTATATCAGCATTTGTTTTATTATAAACATGTACTCTTATATTTAATTCTACTTTATTTATCATAACATTCTGCATAAAAACTTTATTATTATTTTCATAAATAATATTTCCATTTTAAACCTAATGCTTTTATATAATTTCCTACTTCTATATTTGTGATACTTGTGTCAAGTTTTATATTATTTTCTTGATTATTTTGTATATCAGCTACCATCTCAATTACGGTAGCATAAGTGGAATTGAACATCAAATCGTTTTCTTTATTCTATCACAGCTTCTATTGATCCGCCATCAATCTTTCAAACCAAGTGTCCATAGCAAGGATGAACTGACTTGCTCCTGCCCATTCTTCTAGCATCTCATCCAAGGTCTTGTGTTTTACATATTTCTGCACATACACCCAGGTGGCTATACCACTGGCCTCAGAAATAATTCCTGTTATGATCTTACGCATGATGTCCTCAAATTCTGCGATTTCCTCTTTTGGAACGATGTCATAGAGATTAGGAATCTGAAAATCTTCTTTCCCACAGTTCTCATGTACATTAATCAGCTCTGCTTTCACCCTCTTTCTGGATTCCTCGGGTAATTTCAAATATTGCCAGATCATTGAGACCACTTCGGAAGGTGTGTCTTTTTTGATCGGTGGTAACTGAATAAAATCATTCTTTTCGCTCATTTTCATATCCTCCTCAAGATAAAATAAAATCAATAATAGATTCTCTTGTCATGTCCAATACAGTATCTACGAAGACTCCTGCAAAAAGGATCAGATACAGAATTACACTCAGCGAAAACAGAAATGCAACCTGTACCCAGTCATGGTAACAGTATGCAGTCGCTATAATCAACAAAGTGAATATAAACCCAAGGATCCCTCTGACAACCGCATAAGTCTGTACTGTCATCTTTACTGCCAGTCCGATCACAAAAAGGATCAGCCATACCGGCAGTAATAATATTTTCCCAGCAAGTTTTAAAATAAACATGTGCACCTCCTATCTTACCAGTCCTGGCATATCATGGTTCACCTCTGCCTGATAATACCCGTTCATCGTAGACGGTGCATTAAACAGGGCTGCTAATAAATATTTCTTGATGTTCTTCACTTTGGTGGTGTTACCACGCATACAGTGTAAGACATACTCGATATGTGAATAGGTCAGCATCAGAAATTTTTTCTTCACCAGTGATGCCGGATACCAGTTGCTGGCAATCAAGATCTTGTCATTTTTACACATCACAGTTTCTACGATCAGGTTCACGATTTCATCTACCTGTCGCATATCGTCATGATGGGTTACTTCCAGTGATTCATAATCAATGGTCTCCTTGACAAGGTTTTCATAAGCCTGATAATCCTCAGAGCGATTATCGCTATCACATCTTTTCTCATCCACAGATATGATATGATTAGATTTATTATCATTCATTTCAGTATCACTAAGATTAGTATTATTAGGGTTTGAAATGTAAACTTCTTGAAGTTTGTTTTCGGGACTTCTAGAAGTTTGATTTTGGGACTTCATGAAGTTTAAATTGTAAACTTCTGCAGTCTCTTCATTTTCCACAGAAGTTTGTTTTTTAAACTTCTCTAATTCCTCTCCAAATTTTTTCTCATCTGTTTTCTCAGGCATAAAGGTTTTTACGTAGATAACATTCACCTTTCCAAATCCCTGTCTACGTTTCTCAATCAGACCAATTCCTGTTTCGTCATCCAGTTCTCTCATGGATTTGATGGCTTTATTTCTGCCACAGTTCAGTAATTCCATGATATCTTCGATGGAAAAGTAGATATATGCTCTGTTTTTGTCGTCAAACCACTGATTCTTGATGGAAAGAGACATTCGATCCAACATCAGTCCATATAAAATTTTGGCATCGCTTGATAAATCTTTAAAGTAGCTGTCTGTAAATAATGCTTTTGGTATGCGGTAGAAGCTGAACTGATCAGCTTCGGTACCGTAAAAATAATTAAATGTCATTTTTTTCTCCATAATTTCCTCCTTTCGTTTTCTGCTAAGAAGTCCTCTTTTTAAACTTCTTTGACTTTGTTTTCTTAGCTTTTTCTATCCTTAACAGGACTGTTCCTGCATCCATTTTTCTAATAATGATTCAATTACCTGTTCCATATCTTTGGCTGTATAATCATCCGGAAAATACTTTGTCAGTTTCTTTTCTGAGAAAGTAAGAGACCGGGATACTTTCTTTGCCATTACACAATTATTGAAAATCGATAACATCTGGATCTGATTGATTGGTCCATCATTCAGCTGATTTCTAAGTGCTGCAATCTGTTTTGGTTTGATAAATCCTGTGTCGCAGATATATTCGTAAATCCATCCCTGTACTTCCTTATCGATGTAGGAGATATCAACAGCGACCGTGAATTGAAGCTTTTTGTTATCTACCAGATCAAGAAGTTCCGGAATAAGCTCTGTCAGTCGGATATAACGCTGAATCTGTTTAGAGCTTTCGCCTACTTGATCTGCAAGAATATTTCTTGATATTACTGGTTTCAACTTCTGGTCAATTTGACCAGAAGTTATATCTGTCCGACTTCCCTGTCTTTTCATTGCATCAAGTTTCATCTTATACGCAAAAGCTTTCTCACTCGGTAACAGCTCCTCTCGTTGAATGTTAGCGTCCACCATAGCCACAATGGCATCATCATCGGATAATTCCCTTACGATTGCCGGAATTGTTGTAAGACCTGCCAGCTGTGCTGCATGCATTCTTCTGTGACCGGATACCATTTCGTAATCTTCGTTTTCATCCATACGGAGAAGTACCGGTGTCAGCACTCCATTGATCTTTACGCTCTCTACCAAATCCTGCATCTTTTCATCGTCCAACACCTTGAACGGATGATTCTTAAACGGATGGATCTTACTGATCTCTATCTCCATTGCAGATTCTTCATTTACTACTCCGAGCAGTTCATCAATACTTGCCAGCTTAATCTTTTCACCACTTCTATTTTTCATTCTTCAAAACCTCCTGTGTTAAATTCATATATGCCTCAGCAACTTTTCCTTTTGGACAATGCATGTAGATACTTTTTCCCTCTGCACTGGTCTCAGCAGCTTTTACGGACATCGGAATCACATTTTCAAATACCTCAATCTGGCTTCCATAGGTTGTATGTACTCTTGATGCAATGTCCCTTGCGTAATTGGTTCTGAAATCTACCATAGTCAGGAGAATGCCCTCAATCGCCAGTTTCCGATTCAATCTTTTCTTTACTGTAAGAATGGTCTTAATCAGCTGTTGAAGTCCTTTAACAGGCAGATATGCGGCCTGTACAGGTATCAGCACGGAATCGGAAGAAACCAGTGCATTGATCGTCATCATACCAAGGCTTGGCATACAGTCGATCAGGATATAATCGTATCGGGATCTTATCGCATCGATATATTCTTTCATGATCATTTCTCTGCTCATAACATTTCCCATCGTTACTTCCAGTGCGGAAAGTTCAATGTTTGCTGGAAGCAGATCTACATTTTCCTGATGATGTAAGATACCATCTTCTAGATTAATTTCTTCTTCATTGATAACATCCATCATGATCGTTGCCAGTGTAATTCGAAGATCATCCGGTTCTTCATATCCAAGACTTGCTGTTAAACTTCCCTGTGGATCCGCGTCGATCAGCAACACTTTCTTTCCTTCTCTTGCCAGTCCAATACCTACATTTACGGTTGTGGTGGTCTTGCCGACTCCACCTTTCTGGTTTACTACGGATATAACTTTACACATGATTTCTTCCTCCTTTAACTTTCCCATGATTCTTTTTTCCATAATTTTAGCAGTGCCAGTATTTCCCGTTTCATCATTGCCGGTGTATAAGAATTTGGAAAATACTTGTGTAGTTGCTCATTGGTAAATGCTACTCTGGTGATCTCACCTTTTTTAACTTCACTCATGATTTCTTCCATCTTTTCTAACGATAACTGTTTTTCTTTACTCAGCTGCTTTATCCGCTGAGCCTGTGAGAGTGACGGAATCGCCTGTGCATAATCCATTGCTTTAAGCAGTTCTCTTTGTTCATTTTCTTTCAATGCAGCAATCTCTACTGCCGGACAAAAAGAAATAATCTCATCATCCAGTTTCTGCAACATTTCCGGTATAAGCTTTGTCAGTGATATATAACGCTGCACTTGTTTTGGGCTATCACCACAATCCTCACTGATAATATCTATCGATCGTTTTCTTGGTGTTTTGTGGTCAACTTGGCTCTTTTTTCGACCACTTTTTCTTTTTAGTACGTCATTCTTCAGTTTGTAAGCAAAAGCTTTTTCGCTGTAGCTGATCCGTTCTCTGTGAAGATTAGAATCCACCATACTTAAAATGGAATCATCTTCACTTAATACCCGGATAATCACCGGTACTTTACGGTATCCCAGTTTCTCCGCAGCATGTTTTCTTCTGTGGCCGGATATGATCTCATAGTAGCCATCCGGTACTGGTCTGACGATCAGCGGATTTAAAATGCCATACTTCTCAATGCTTTCCTGCAGAAGAAACATTTCCTTATCATCTTTTACTTGAAAGGGATGTTCCTTAAAAGGACGAAGACGCTCAATCTCAATTTCTATGATTCTTTCTTCTTTTTCTCCTGATTGTCTGTTTGGCTCAGTCATCTTGACTCCTTTCCTCCAGGATTCAGGAACTAAAAAATGCCTGCCTGGAACTTTTATAGATAGTAAAGTTCCAAACAGACATTGCTGTTTGACCATTAGCTGTAGCTAATAGAATTGAATACTGTTTCAGCTAATTTATGTTTGCAGGTTTGGGAGAGATTGTTTCTTTTCCCGCCTTTTCTCTGATTTACATCCCCGAATAAGGGGTGACAACGGAGCGGAACCCAAATGTTAGCTGGACTTCCTAAAACCCATGTTTGCAAACCGGCAATTTTGATTAGCTGTCAGCTAACAAAAATCGGATTGCGTTAGCTGGAAATTGATCATTTTGAATGGAATTTCGTGTCACGAACGTGATTTGAAAATAACAAAAGCGTTCGTTGTCAGCTAATCCAGCTAACATTTTCGAACGCTTTGAAGCCCGTCGCCAAGAGGATTTGAACCTCCGACCCCTCGCTTAGGAGGCGAGTGCTCTATCCAGCTGAGCTATGACGACACATGCCGCAAACCCTTGATTTTACTGGGTTTCTGGGATTTTTCCCTTCGGCCATATATAAGATTATCAACTCTTTTTTGAGTTGTCAATCTACAGATTTTTTTGAGTTGGTAACATTAGAACGTTCCCCAATTTGGTGAATGCTTTGTTGTCACCTTTGGCATTTTTCAGAATAGATTCGAACTGAAAGTTGTTTTTCATTTTTTCCCTTTGGGGAATGCCTCGGCTTTCTCTTAGGAGGCACTTGTTCTATCCATTAAACTGACAGGACAAATCTGTAGCTTCAATTGTACTATAATTACACACAAATTACAAGACTTTTCTTCTGTGCCTTCCTTACAATGGTTACTGTTCGCCAGGGCATATTGCAAAAAGCTTTTTACAAGATGTGCATCACGAAGCAGTTACCACTTTTGAAACATAAATTGATGCACTATACGGTTGGCATCTGTATACTTGTAAGAGCTTTGGCACAGTGCTAGAATAGTAAAAGTTATATTTTTCAAATAGATTTTTAATTACCAGAAGGAGACCTCAGCCATGCAGCAGGAATTTATTACAGTAACCTTCAATCGCACGAAGATTGCGATCCGATGTTCAGATATTCTCTATGTGATCATGTCCGATGATTATTGCAGGATTCACATGTTTGATGGAAACGTTTATTGTTGCCGAATGACACTGAAAGAATTAAAGAAACAGTTGAATGAAGAATTTATGGAGGTAAAACGCGGCTGTATGGTAGCTGTGTCTGCAATCAGTGATATTGGAGACAGGATTTTGCTGTCTAATGGTGAGAAGATTTGCTATACAAAACGCAAAAAAAAGGTGCTCAGAGAAGAACTGCAGAAAAATCAGGAGCTTATAATTGCAAAAATCAGTAAAAAAAAGCTGCCGCTGACAGCAGAAGAGTATCGCAAATATTATAAAATATGTGATGCTCTCCCTTTTGCATTCACAGATATAGAAATGGTATTCAATGAAGAAAAAAAGGCAGTGGACTGGATCTTCCGCTATGGGAACGAAGCGCTGGCTGCCCTGGAAAAGCAGCCCTTAGACAAGATGATCGGAAGTTCTTTTTCCAGTCTTTTTTCCAATATGGACGCAAAATGGCTTCATGTTTATGAACGTGCCACCTTGTATGGTGAAACGCTGGAAATCATGGATTATAGTCCTGAAATAGATACGAATCTGAAAATTATATGTTTTCCTACATTTCCGGGACACTGTGGATGCATTTTGTTTAATGCAGACAAAATGAAATCTATAAGTGAAGAAAATCATCTGGTCAGATTGGTTGAAGTTTCCATGAAAAATAATTCCTCCAAATAACAAATGTCGTTTTACCGCTTATCATGTTGATTTACCGCAATAGAAATGTTATTTCGCTATAATTCGATTGTTCCCCTGATATATTCATGCTATATTTTTATTAGATATTATTTTTTGCAATCAATTAAGATTCACAGCAGAAAATATCTGAATTTTTTGCAGAACAAGGGGGGAAACATATCATGAAAAGAAAAAAAGCAGTTACTTTGACTACCGCTGCATTAGCACTTACTATGACTGTCTGCGGTAGTTCCAGCGCGATTGCCGCATCAGAATTAACAGCGGAAAGCAAACCAGCCACCCAGTATACCATTGATGCAAATCAGGAAGTTTATGCATTGTTGGATTTCGAGGATACTGAGGAGTTTGAAAATGCTACAAAAGGTCTGATTGCGTCTCCGGATACTCTGGATATTTATGATGAGAACGGGAAGCTTGTATGGAGTCAGACAGCGTATGCTTTTCTGGATCAGGATACTCCGGATACAGCGAATCCAAGTCTTTGGAGAGATACACAGCTGAATCATATTTATGGTCTTTTTGAAGTAACCGATGGAATCTATCAGGTGCGTGGCTATGATATGTCAAATATCACCTTCATAAAAGGTGATACGGGATGGATTGTAGTAGATCCACTGATGAGCATGGAATGTGCGGCAGCGGCTTTTTCCCTGGTAGAAGAGAATCTGGGCACTTTTCCTGTAAAGGCAGTGATTTACAGCCATTCCCATGTTGATCATTTCGGTGGAGTCAGGGGAATTATTTCAGAAGAAGATGTACAATCCGGTGATGTGCAGGTAATTGCACCGGAGGGCTTTGAGAAGCATGCTGTCAGCGAGAATATTTATGCAGGTACTGCCATGGGACGCAGAGCAAGCTATCAGTATGGAACCATGCTTGAGGCCAGTGAAACAGGAGCTCTTGCCATTGGTATTGGCATGGGGCAGTCCAGGGGCAGTACAAGTTATATTTCTCCTACACTTGAAATCACAGAAACCGGTGAGAAGCATACTATTGATGGAGTGGAAATTGAATTTCAGCTTACTCCGGGTACCGAAGCACCGGCGGAGATGAACTTCTGGATTGGATCGAAAAATGCTTTGTGGATGGCTGAAAACTGTACAGGAACACTCCACAACCTGTATACACTCCGCGGAGCCCAGGTACGTGACGGAAACGCATGGGCAGAGTACATTATGGAATCTCTGGCACTTTATGGTGATCAGGCAGATGTAGTATTCCAGTCTCATAACTGGCCACATTGGGGAAAGGATATTATTCAGGAATATATGACCAATACTGCAGCTGTGTATAAGTTTATTAACGACCAGACATTGCTTTACATTAATGAAGGTTATACGGAGACAGAGATTGCTAATATGATCCAGCTTCCCAAGGAGTTGGAAAAAGTCTGGTATACCCGTCAGTATTATGGCACAGTTTCTCATAATTCGAAGGCAGTATATGAGAAATACATGGGATGGTATGACGGTAATCCTGTCCATCTTGCTGAACTTACACCATCGGATTATGCACAAAAGCTGGTAGAATATTTCGGTGACACAGATGCGGTTCTTGAAAAAGCAAAAGAAGATTTTGCAAAGGGAGAATATCAGTGGGTTGCCCAGATCACCAATGCGCTGGTTTTTGCTGATCCGGAAAATATGGATGCACGTTATCTTTGTGCAGATGCATTAGAGCAATTGGGGTATCAGGCAGAATCCGGTCCATGGCGCAGTGCTTACCTTTGTGCGGCACAGGAGCTGCGAAATGGTACAAATACCGATGATGCAACGCGAGGCAATGGTAACGGTGATGTTATTTTACATATGACACCTGAAATGATTTTGGATTATCTGGGAATTCTTGTAGATACAACGAAGGTTCCGGATCTGACCTTTACAGCAAATCTTATATTGCCGGAAGGTAATTATGTACTCCGCGTGAAAAATGGTGTACTTCTTTATCAGAAAGATACACAGGATGCGGATGCGGATGTGACATGGACTACCAAACGTGCCGGACTGCTGTCTATTATTCAGAAAAACACGGAAAATATTGCAGCTTTGATCCAGCAGGAGGGTGATGAGACCTGCCTGACACGATTGATGGATGCAGTTACGGTTACCTCAGAGTATAAATATTTTAATATTATCGAGCCATAAAATTTGGTGCTGGAAGCGTGACATACCTGTTGTTGCAGGCGTGTCGGTTTCCTATATGTTTAGAGAGTGTTTAACCGAATCAAGTAAGTCCCCTGGGGCGATTGCAAAAAGCAATAAGCAGTGGGTGGGAACTTGCTTGTATCAGGAGAAGTGCAAGCTCCTTCAGATAAACTGCGAAGCAATTATTCGGTTATGAGCAAGTAGCAAAGCGGATCTGGAATATCCGCTTGACAAAATCATAAATACTTACAGGAGGATATGGATATGAAAAGATTTGCAGCTCTTATAGCCAGTGCAGCATTGGTGCTGTCAGGCTATTCCAGCAATGTGCAGGTATTTGCAGCAGCTGCTGACAGTGAGACAGATGAAAATATATGGGAGACTGTGGAAGATGCTTATGTTTATGCATTTCCACTGGTGCTTATGGATGCGACTGAGATTTCGGCAACGAACACAGAGGAGCCTGTTACCGGGAAAGCACCTGTAAATCAGTTTATACACAGTGTTGCACAGGCAAATGCACAATTCAGGAATGTGGTAACTCCTAATGTGGATACGATCTATTCACAGGTATGGTATGATCTGAGCGAGGAACCAATGGTCTATGAGCTTCCGGAAACAGATCGTTTTTGTAAGGTTCAGGTGCTGGATGCCTGGACAAACACTGCCGCAGTTCTTGATCAGGCAGGTGCATATGCAATTACTCTTTCTACATGGGAGGGAGAACTGCCTAAGGGCGTTACCCGTATAGATGTTCCCACATCCATGGCATGGTCTATCACCAGAACCATTTTATCAGGAGAAGAGGATTTGCCAAATGTGCGTGCCATTCAGGAAAAAATGAAACTAATGCCACTTTCCAATTATATATCTGGAGATACTTATGAGCCTCCAAAGGGCAGCTATAGCGAAGAGAATAATTATGTTCCTGTTGATAAGGTTCTTTCCATGGATCCGGTTACATTTTTTAATAAGGCTAATGAATTAATGGTAAAGAATTCTCCGGCAGCTGCAGATAAGGAAATGCTTGAAAAAATAGCTGCTGTGAATGTAGGACCTGGTATGGAATTTGATGCTTCTGTTCTTACCGGTGATGTTGCCAAAAGCTGGAAAACAATGCTGACAGAAATTCGGCCAAAGCTTGTTAAAGAGGGAATGAAATTCTCAAAGAAGCTTGGCCAGTGGAGTTATTTTGGTGCACCAATCGGAGATTGTAACACAGAATATGCTTATCGTGCACTGGTAGCACTTGCAGGGCTTGGTGCCAATACCGTTGAGGTTGCATTGTATGCCAAGACAGAACAGGATGCGGATGGAAATCTTCTGACAGGAGAGAAGTCATATACCCTTCATTTCGAAAGCTATCCGCAGGTTCTTGAAGGAGGCTTCTGGTCTGTGACTGCATATGGGGATGATGATTTCCTGATCGATAATCCTATTGATCGTTACTGCATAAATGACCGTTCCGGTTTGAAAGCGAATGAAGATGGCTCTGTTGATGTTATTCTGTCTAAAGATGCACCGGAGGATACCACAAACTGGCTTCCTGTGGGTGACGGTGGCTTCCACCTGTATATGCGTATCTATACACCTGATATGGATGCACTGGACACCTGGACGGCACCAACCATTACAGAGCTTGATCCGGCAAACGTAAATTAGATATTTCCGCAGGACACATTTATCAGGTAAAAAGGATCCCTCGCAAGGTAGAAGGCTAACAAGCCTCGACCTTGCCGGGATCCTTTCATTTACATTCCTTTCATTTTAAAATCAGCTTTCCCATTCTGTTTCACCTTATACAAAGCCATATCTGCGCTTTTACAAAGAGACATAACGTCTTCTCCCTGTTCCGGGAATGCAGCTCCGCCTGCGCTGGCTGAAAGCTCTACAACCTCTCCTGTAGGCAGTGTAAGCTGGGAAATCATCCTCTGAAACGTTTCCATATAAGTCCGCGCCATTTCCCCTGTAAGATTCTTCAGGTAAACCACAAATTCATCACCGCCATACCGGCCGATTATGCTATCCTCCGGGAAACAGCTTTTCATAGTTTTCGCAAAATGCTTCAGGCAGAAGTCTCCATTGTTATGACCGTAAGTATCATTATAAATTTTAAAATTATCTACATCAATAAAGATGAAGATACCTGGCGTTTTTTTACGCAATTCTTCTTCCACGGTAATCTGAAAAGCTCTGCGGTTCAGAATTCCGGTAAGAGGATCTGTAGTAGACAATCCCATGTACATTTTCTTATCTTTTTTCTCCAACAGCACAAGGGTCAGCATGTACAGTATCGTGAATCCTACCAGAATACTTCCATATACTCCGCCCCAGGCGGAAAACTGCTGGGTAATATCAGAAATATTCTTATTTGTCAGTTCAACGATCACATACCAGCCTGGCATAACAGAAATACTTCTATAGGAAATTGTAGATTCCTCTCCTCTGATAATAGCGGAAAATCTCCCATCCTTCTTTCCGGAACGCATGTCCTTTATCCACTGGTTGTAGGAATAACCTGCATCATACTGGAAATACTTCTGCTGAAGCAAAAGATTGTTCCAACTGCCAGACGGGCCGGAATTGTCACTAACACAGGTAATAAAATTTTCTGAATCGGCCTTTAACAGATGAATGCTGATCTTGCCCTGAAGAAGCTCATACTCACCCAGCTGTCTGAGATTTTCGATCATAATCGACACATAAAGTGTATGAACCAGTGAAGGATCCCCTACTGGCACAAAAACAGTCATGGTCATATTTCCAGTTCTGCTGGACTGGTAAGGATCCGAGTTAAAAGAAGTATCTGAAGCCAACGCCGCCTCATCCAGCTTCTTCTTTTTGATATCGGAAACAGCGCAGCTGCTGCTGCCATAAATTTCGCCATCATTCATAATAAAACCAATATCACCGAAAACAGTCTTGTCAAGATTTTTCTCCAGCTGTTCCAGGATTTCCTCCGGTTGGGCATTTTCCATAGACCGGATCATCTTTATATCTTCCTGTACATAGTTCTGAAGATATTCCATAGAATCATTCATCTTTTCCGCGTACAGGCCTGTGATCAGCTCCAGATGCTCTGTATTGAAATTCCGCGCAATTCTGCTCAGGTGAAAGTATGCCGCCACGATAATGACAAGGCAAACTGCCAGATACAAAGCCAGCAGGACTTTTCTTTTTGTTTTATTTTTTCTTCGATCTTTCATGAGACAGCATTCTCCATAAGGTAATCAGAATCAACCATAATAACTCCGGTATCAAAATACTTCTGCTCTGATTTTTCTCCCTTTATAAGAGAATTCAGGGAAAGCATTCCCAGATATCCCATCTGATCCTGTTTCTGCAGCACAGTCACTGCATGATACTCCGGATTCTGAAGCATCTGTTTCGTTTCGTCCGCCAGGTCAAAACCAACCAGCACCACATCTGTTCTTTCTTCCTTCAAAAGAGTATTTACAATGCCAACAGTAGATGTGTTGTTACAACCGAAAAAGCCCTTTATATCTGCATTTTCTCTCAATAATGCAGAAGCATCCGATTGTGCCTTTTTCGTATCACCGCCATTAACTCTTATATCCTGAATGATTTCCCACTGCTCCGGTGCATTGCCCGCCCAGAAATTCAGAATCCGGAAACACGATTTACCATTGCCTGTGAACTATCCGATGACAACTGGATTCCCACTTCCAGTGGGTCTGTCGGTGAATTCCCTGCATCATACAGCAGCTCCAGCATTTCTTTCGCTGCCATTTCTCCGGCATCTATATTATCTGTCATGTAACAGGCGTCAAATTCGCTGCTGTTAATAGAAGAATCAATAAGTACTACCGGAATATCCTTTTCCCGTACCTTCTGACAGCCGTCTGCCAGTGAATTGGAATCTGCCGGAGCCAGCAGGATTCCGTCAGCGCCTTGCTCCATAGCCTGGTTCATCAGGTCAATCTGGCCGGAAATGTCAGTTTCGTTATCAATTCCGCCAAGATAAACCGCTTCATCCAGTTTTTTTGCAGCTTCTGTTATACCATCTATTACCTTCTCCCAGTAAGCACCATGATAATTTTTCAGAATAACATATATTTGCTTATCGCTTTCCGGATTAGAAATACAGGTATAGTCCACCACAGCGGGCTGCTCTGCTGCCTCCTCCATGTTTGCCTTCGAACTCCCCGAGCAGCCTCCCAGCAGAACAGATGCCACTCCCACAAAAATCAACCGATATGCTTTCGTTCGTCTCATTTTTTCCCCAGTACTTATACTCTAAATTGTAACGCTTGCAGCGCAGATATTGAATAGTTACCAGATATTTTACATTTTTGCATATATTTTTTGTGTATATCTGATATATTATATGCCTGATGTATAAGGGCTGTCAATGTCTATTCTTCACGATTCCCAGTCTGCATCCTCCGTTTCTGATTTCTGTTATCTATTTTTCATACTCCTTAACCTTCTTTTCATACTCTTCCTGGTTTTCTATTACATGTTTTACAATATGTCCATGGCTTTTCTTCTTGGCAGCCAGATTCCGGCCAGGACGTTCGGCATATTGATCTTCGGGAATCTCCAATGCATTTGCCACAGCATGAATAATTCCGTTGCTGCTGTATGTGGCTCCGCTGACAGCATCAATGTTCAGACTTTGTTCCTCTTTCATCTCTTCAATTACAACTGGCGCAGCTTTAAAAAAATATTCTTCTGTGTCACAGTATGAGAAGATGGAAATATCCGTTACCTGCTGATTTTCCACAGTAACCTGAACTTCTACATCACCACGAAAAGCATCGGCAGATCCTGTATATACGCCATCGACAAGGTTCCGGAAGCGGCCTGCAGAAATAAATTCAGCCTTGTCCGCAGCTTTATCATCAGAACCATTCTCCGCAGTCTCTGAAGTTCCTGCCTCCTTCAAAGCATTCTGTACAGCCTGAATCAGCCCCTTACTACTATATGTAGCACCGGATACGGTATCTGCATTCGTATTCTGCTGTCCGATTATTGCAGAAAAGATTTCAGCTTTCGCTTTTTCCATATATGACTTGTCATCCTCATAACTGTCCAGTGTAAGACTGGTTATTTTTCCGTCCGCCACACTTACAGTGACACGTATCGCTCCACGATAGCCCTCACCTGTTCCAGTATAAGTACCGTCTTTATATCTGAAACCTTCAACAACACCGCCTGCTATATTTCTATCCTTCGTATAGCTTCTCGCCGTAAGGAGCTGGGAAGCCCCAATCATCACACACGTGAGCAATACTCCGATCACCATTCCATATTTAATTCCAAAATGCACATTTCCTTTCGGGCACCAGCTAATGCACTGCTGGCACGCAATGCACTCTCCACCTGTAACTTGTTCCTTTTTCGTAAAATCAATTCCCATGCTGCATTTCGCAGTACACAAAGAACAGGCACTGCATTCTCGTCCGAGCTTTTCGATTTTCAAAAATGCACCTCTGGAAATCAGTGCATACACCGCTCCCATTGGACAGAAATATCTGCAAAAGAATCTCTTTACCAACACTGATCCTGTCAAAATCACCAAGAGTAAAATTCCCCCCACCGAGCACAAAGGCTTCACTCCCGGCCAATGTCCAGGCACAATATACTGGCCAAATATTTCCCACGGACCTTGCTTTTTCCAGGTCAAAACACCACTCCATATAAATATTACAAAATAAACAAGTACTCCATATTTTGCCAGTTTCAGAACTCTGTCAGCTTTCTTGTATATTTCTGGATTTCTGTTCCGCCTCCAGCTGCCTTTTCCCAGCTTCCGCGCTGCAAACCACAAGAAATCCTGCACAGCTCCAAAGCTGCAGAAAAATCCGCAAAAAAATCTCCCCACCAGTACACTTCCTGGCACTGTCGCGATTAGTACATACACCGAATACCTGACACTCTCCCAGGAAATACTTCCAGCATAGATCTGGGAAAAGATATCTCCAATAGCTGTAAATCCTGTTACGAACAGTTCTGGGATTAAGATAAACGACAGTAGTTGGATAACTATTTTTATCCAGTTGTTCTTTCTATTTTTCATTTTTTAGCTGCTTCTTTTTGTAGGCTATCTTTTTTCAACTGCTTCCAAAATTTTCATTTCACAAACACCGAAAGCCTATCAATAATCATAAAAAAGCACTCCCTTCCAAGTAATAGTATACTCAAAAAAGAATGCCTTTTCTATCATTTTCACATTATTTCTTCACTTTACCGAAAGCTATACATCATCCCAACAACGCCTTCATAATCCCCACATAACATCTGAATACATTTGTCAGATCTTCCACCTCCGCATATTCATCAATGGTATGCGCCAGATTTTCCCTTGCAGGTCCCATTCCAATAGTACGGATGCCAGCTTCTCCTGCATAATGACTTCCATTTGTACAGAAATTGTAGGTAGTTACCTCTGGAGAAAATCCATCTTTTTCTAGTTCGGATTTTATTTTTGCTACCCACTCCTCTTCTGCGCCAAACAGCCAGCCTGGGAAAAAGCGTTCTCCCTGGATTTTTTCTCCGGTGTAGCATTCCTCTTTTCCCACTGCATAAGAAACCTTATAGGAAAACTGCGGATCCTTTTTCTTCAGCTCTTCCATTTTTTCAATAATTGGCTGAATCACGCTTTCCTTGGTTTCACCTACCAGAAGTCTGCGGTCATAGGTCGCACGGCAGTATTCTGGAACAACGGAGGCTCCTGGATATGGGGAAGATTTTACGTCTGTCAGCTCCAGGATTCCTTTTCCAAGTTTATTCTGGACAGGCGGTTCGATCGCGCGGATAGCCTGAATGGCCTCACACATTTTATATACTGCATTTACGCCCTTTTCCGGGTTTGCTGAATGTGCCGGGACACCAAAGGTCTCAACCACAATTTCCGCACGGCCACGCTGGCCTACCTTCAAATTCATTTCAGAAGCTTCACCAATTACCACATAATCCGGTTTTACTTTCTCACTTATTTTTCGCGCAGCAACACCTTCGAAGCATTCTTCATGCACAACACCGGCCACATATACATCTCCGGCAAAATTTTTCCCATTTTCCACCGCATATCTATGCGCAGCAACTGTAAATGCGGCTACCGCACCTTTCATATCAGCAGCTCCTCTGCCATACAGCTTTCCATCCTCGACTACTGCGTGAAATGGATCATGTTTCCAGTCCTTCAGATTTCCAACCGGAACTGTGTCTATATGTCCATCAAACAGGACTTTCGGGCCAGGATTTTTTCCTTTAATATGACCGATCACATTTCCGTAGCAGTCGGTTTCTATCTCATCGAAAACACCGGTCTCTTTTATATACGCCTTTAAAGCTTCCGCCGCTTTATCCTCGTGTCCTGAATAGCTCTGACAGTTTATCAGACTTTTTGCCAGCTCAATTACTTTTTCGTCCCATTTTTCACTCATGGCCTATTGCTCCTCCTCGTCCGTCTTCGTACGGATCATTGCCTCCAGAATTTTCACACAGCCTTCGATTCCAAAGGTTTCTCTGTTTATGGTAAGATCTTTCTTTTTCTTACCAGTTTCTTAGCTTCCTTGGCAGAAATGTGATGTTTTTTCATAATGTTGTCTATTCGAAAGCTCTCCGAAGCATAAATAAACACGCTCAGTACATCTGGCTCATCGTGAAGTACATGGAATCATCCTCCTTATTTACAACCAGTGCAGAACCGGATTCATAATATCCATCAGAGTAATCAACGCTCTCTTTTCTCTCATCTGTGATATTCATTCCTGCAATAGAACCATCAATTGTTGCTGAAATCAGTGCTGGAATGATACCTGAGAAATCCATAGGAGTCAACTCGTATTCGAAACCCTCTTCCTCTGCAATTGCAGCCAGAAGTTCTACATCAATTCCTTTATAACTTCCATCATCCTGCTGAATAGAAAATGAAGCATATACCTGGTCACATGCGATCTTGTAAACTTTCTGATCATCTGCCAATACCTGAGTTACACCAAGGCCAGTCATTAGTCCCATTGTAAGTACCAGTCCCATAAAAAAGGCGCAGACACATTGAAGTGTTCTACGCCTTTGTAGTTTCGTTTGCTTTTTGATAGTTCTGCATTATAGGAGCTTTTTTATTAACTTTGAGACTGTGTTTTATAACTTAAATTAGTCTATAAATCTAAAGGTTCGTCTAAAAATACAGCTGCCCCTGCAGCCAAATCAGCCCCTTAAATCTGCGTCCCACAGCTGGTTCTCCCAGCAGATCCGCACAGTTTATACACACATCGAACTGGATATCATTGCACTCGATAGTCATCTGGCACAGTTTCTCACCAGTGAGAATGTTCTTAAAATTCACAAAATCCACGATTTCGCCCATCACACTATACTGATCACATTCAATTCCATGAGGCATAAAACAGGTATCCACAATTGTCAACACATCATCTGTAACAATACGCTCAGAAATCATGGAATACATATCCATATCTTCCATTGTAAGGTCTTCCATGGCTTCTTCATCACCATTTCTGGCAGCCGCGATCAGATTATTGCGGTTTTTTGTCAGCTCTCGCTCTACTTTTACAGCTTCTTTATCTTTCTGAACCGCAAAAAGGATCTTCCCTTCTCTTGCCAGTCCTGTAATCGTCAGTGGCTGTCCTTCACGCACATTCCCCTTATACTTCTCCAGCATATATTCTGCAGGATTCTGAAGATAAAAGATCAAAGTCACGCCAAGGCGCATGTCATCACACGCCCCTGCATAAGACTCTTTTTCTGCGTGTCTCTCCACGACTACACTCTCCTGAGAGGTGATTCCTGTGCCGCGAAAGAACGGAAATGAATATTCTACGTGAAACTCATTGTCTTCATCATACTGTCCACAGACTGTTATTCCACAGTCACAGCCATAATTCTTGGAATATTGTACAAAAACTCCATCCGGATGATTCTCCACTGCAATTTTCTCATCGTAAGTATTTATCACATCCTGAATGATTTCCTGCATTTCTTTACGTGACTTTACCTTTGAAAAGCCAACAGTTCTTAAATAACTATGCACATTATCACCTCCCTGTTAAGCAGTCTTATTGCAAATCAAACAACTTTTCAGATATTCTGATATTCTCCGGACCATCTGATATTTTACTTTTGATCTATTACTATTTTCAGATCATTTACTTTTAATCTATTACTATTTTCAGCTCAAAGTCCAATTTTTGGTATTTTTATGCTATTTCATTTTTAAGTCCAATTATTTGGACTTTTTCTCGATTTTTGTCATTCCACCCATGTATGGCTGAAGGGCAACTGGAATATTTACGCTTCCATCTGCATTCAGGTTGTTCTCAAGGAACGCGATCAGCATTCTTGGCGGAGCAACAACTGTGTTATTAAGAGTATGAGCAAGATATTTCTTGCCATCTTTTCCGTTTACACGGATTTTCAGACGACGTGCCTGTGCATCACCAAGGTTGGAGCAGCTTCCTACCTCAAAGTATTTCTTCTGTCTTGGAGACCATGCTTCAACATCCAGGGATTTCACTTTCAGGTCTGCCAGGTCACCAGAGCAGCATTCCAGTGTACGAACCGGAATATCTAGGGAACGAAACAGATCAACAGTGTTCTGCCACAGTTTGTCAAACCACATCTTGCTGTCCTCTGGATTGCAAACTACGATCATCTCCTGCTTCTCAAACTGGTGGATACGGTAAACGCCTCTCTCTTCAAGTCCATGAGCACCTTTCTCTTTACGGAAGCATGGAGAATAACTTGTAAGAGTTTTTGGAAGCTCTTCTTCCGGAATGATCTGGTCAATAAATTTACCAATCATAGAATGCTCACTGGTTCCGATCAGGTACAGATCCTCACCTCGATCTTGTACATCATGGCATCCATCTCAGCGAAGCTCATAACACCTGTAACAACGTTACTTCTGATCATGAACGGCGGTACACAGTATGTGAATCCTCTGTTAATCATGAAATCACGTGCATATGCAATAACAGCAGAATGAAGTCTTGCGATATCACCCATCAGATAATAGAAACCATTACCAGCAACACGTCTTGCGCTATCAAGGTCGATTCCGTCAAAAGCTTCCATGATTTCTGTATGATACGGAACTTCGAAATCCGGAACAACAGGCTCACCAAATTTCTCAATCTCAACGTTCTCGCTGTCATCTTTACCAATCGGTACAGATGGGTCAATGATATTCGGGATTACCATCATATCCTTCAGAAGCTCTTCCTCAACTTCTTTCTCTCTCTTGGAAAGTTCCTCAATACGCTCACCGGAAGCTGCAACCTGTTTCTTAACTTCCTCTGCTTCATCCTTCTTTCCCTGGCCCATAAGAGCACCAATCTGTTTGGAAATTTTATTTCTCTCTGCACGAAGAGCTTCTACTTCCTGTTTGATCTCGCGGTTTTCCTTATCCAACTCCAGAACCTTGTCAACCAGCTCCAGTTTGCTGTCCTGGAATTTATTGCGGATGTTCTGCTTTACGATTTCCGGGTTCTCTCTTACAAATTTGATGTCTAACATGTCTTCCTCCTGTACTGATACTTTATTTTTTATGGCAAATATCTGTTTTATTTTTCCATATCTCTTTTTGCAGCAAGTATCTGTTTTGTTTTTTCATATCTCTTTTTATGGCAAGTATCTGTTTTATTTTTTTATATCTCTTTTTGTGGCAAGTATCTGTTTTGTTTTTCATTTTATAACAATATTGTCATTACCATTTATTTTTTATAACAATTTTGTCATTTTTCGCTATTTTTTTATGACTTATATTCATTTTTTACCAACTGTTCGCAGCAACCAATTTACTCATCTTTTTCAATATTTTCCAAGCCAAAATTTACAGCTTTTCTAAGGGCTTCAAGTTCTTCCTGGCTCAACATTACATAGGACTCTCCCTTTACAATTTCTTTCAGATAAAGGAAGCAATTATCTCTGCTGTGTACTGCATTCAAAATTACTCCGGAATTATCCTGATCCAACAAAGCCAGTGCAAAACTAAGTTTTCCGCCTACATCATCGAACGCATCATACTTTTCAACTCCATATTTGCTGAACATAGATTCCAAATGATGTTTGATAAAGCTGATGTCGTGCTCATGATCCTCTTTGGCTTCATAAAGGCGGTCAATCTGAGCGAATTTTCGTACAAAAACTTTCTCAAGAGATTGTGCGTCACTGCCTTTCATGAACATTTTGTATTTACGTTCCAAACGGCTAAGCCTCATTTTGCTGCTGAATACATTCACCGCCAGAACGATGGTCAGAATCAGCAGTAAAATAATAATGATACCCGGGTCGATTCCCAGGCTGTCAAAAATACTGCTCATGCACTCTCCTTATCTTATTGATTCAAACAACTCAATGATTCTTTCCAGTTCATCTCTGGAATAATATTCAATTTCAATTTTACCTTTATTATTTTTCTTTCTGTGTATAAAAACCCGAGTTCCCACGATTCCCTTCATTTTCTCTTCAAGACTCTCGTAAATCGCATCTTCAGCTGTATTTACTGTTTTCTGAGTTTTCTTCGGTGGCTCCACAATATGTTTTACCAGTTTTTCAGTCTCTCGAACACTTAATTTCTCATCAAAAATCTTCATTGCCACACTTGCCTGCTTATCCTTGTCTGTAATCGCAAGAATTGCACGAGCATGCCCAGCTGAAATCATCTCATCAATCAGCATCTGCTGAACTCTTTCATCCAATTTCAAAAGGCGAAGGGAATTAGTCACTGCAGTTCTGCTCTTAGAAACGCGTTCTGCAATATTATCCTGTTTCAGCTTAAATTCGTCGATCAGACGCTTATAGGCCATCGCTTCCTCTATTGGATTTAAGTCTTCCCGCTGAATATTTTCAATCAGGGAAATCTCAACTACCTGCTGATCATTAAATTCCTTAATGATTACCGGAACTTCTTTCAACCCGGCAAGTTTGGCTGCTCTCCATCTTCTCTCGCCTGCAATAATCTCATAGTAATCACCCTTATCCGAAACCAGAAGTGGCTGTAAGATGCCAAACTGCTTAATTGATTCAGATAATTCCAGTAAAGCATCCTCATCAAACTGCTTGCGTGGCTGAGTTCTGTTTGGCTCTACCTTTGAAATCTTCACAAGCATTTCAGATTTCTTCGGTTCTTCAACTACTGCAGCTTGTGCTGTATCTTTTGTTTCTGCAGCACTCTTCACTGCTGAAGCATTCAAAGAACCTTCTTCCTGCTGATGTAAGCTTTCATTTGTGGCAACTGGCTTTTGCTCCGTTTTTTTTTCAGCTGGCTTCACTGACTTCTCCGGGAAAAGAGCATCCAGACCTCTTCCAAGACCTTTCTTCTTAACTGCCATTACTCAACCTCCCTGTTTATCACTTCTTCTGCAAGAAGGCGATAAGCTTCTGCTCCTGTGGATCTCGGATCATAAAGAGTAATCGGCTGTCCGTAACTTGGAGCTTCTGCCAGTCTGACATTTCTCGGAATAATGGTCTTGTAAATATTCTGCTGAAGATTTTCCTTAACATTCTCTACTACCTGCAGCGATAAATTTGTACGGGCATCATACATAGTAAACACAACGCCCTCAATCTCAAGATCATTATTCAGTCTGTCCTTTACCAGATCAATAGTATGTATCAACTGTGATAGTCCTTCCAATGCATAGTACTCACACTGAATCGGAACCAAAACAGATGTCGCAGCAGTAAGTGCATTAATAGTAAGCATATTCAGAGATGGGGGACAATCAATAATAATATAATCATAATTATTCTTTATTTTGTCAGTAATCTCTTTCAATATGTATTCTTTATTATCAATACTAACAAGCTCAATCTCTGCGCCAGACAGATTTACATTTGATGGTATCAAGTCTACATTTTCTACTACATCTTTGACAATCGTCTTCTCAACATCGGACTGTCCTACCAGAAGTTCATACAAGGTATCTTCTACTTCATTTTTATCAACACCTAATCCACTGGTAGTGTTTCCCTGAGGATCCATGTCAATTGTCAGAACTTTTTTTCCCTGTTCTGCCAGGCATGCAGAAAGATTAATGGCTGTGGTAGATTTACCAACGCCGCCTTTCTGATTAGCAACCGCAATCGTTCTGCCCAATATCAACCCTCCCTTTCATATTATTTAGGTTACTGTTCACACAACATTTTTATAAAAAGCAACATGTTTAATTGTAAAAAAGAAGCCTGCTTGCAGGATTCTCCACCTACGGCGGGACACCTCGAGCGCCATCTAACTTTCTGCCGCAGTGTGTTCCTGCCTGGTAGGGCTTTTTATGCAATAGAAAATTTTAACAAAATTTCTTATTACATAAAAATGTTTCACGTGAAACATTTTGCAAATTTTAATTGCACACAATAACCAAAGTTTATAGATCACATCACCATCCTACAAGTTCTGCAATCTTATCATATAACTATTGCTATTATAACACTTTTAAATTTATCTCGCCACATAATGTCACGTGAAACATAGAAAATGGCATTTCTTTTCATAAAAATATTGTCTATTTTTATCTTCTTATTAATTATAACCCTAACTGTGGGATTTTAAACATTTTTTGGAATGTATTTGTTGGAAGTCAACATATAAAAAATTATTATTATTTTCTATTGCTATTTAGTTGATTAAAAGTTTTTCAATGCGGACGCATTTGGACAATGTGTACTGGCTGAGACTTGCTGGTTGATAAGAACTTTTAATGAAGAGGGGAGGGGGAGTGATTGGTTTCCCTACACTTTCTTGGCAACGATAGATTTGCAAAAAAACAATAAAGTTGCGGGATACCAATTACTTCCCCCACTCCCGTTGTTATCGTTACTGTTTCTTTCTTCCCTTTCCAGCATCAAGCGATTTTGCAATGTATATTCGCAAGCCGCGCATTTCAGGAGCAGTTTTAGTGGAGGTGAGATCCATGACTTACGGAGACTTAGGCGCGAAGGCTCTCCTGAACGTCTTAGTCGCAGTTAGTCATTAGCTTGCCGGAACGTTGCGACGCGCGGCGGTGAATATACATTGTGAAATCGCGTCCGGGATAACGACCAACACATTAAATAAGTTATAGGTTTGGTAAAGCCAATAAAACCGCGAAATATCAACCATATCTAAACAGGTTATCAAAAGCAAATAATATGTCTTTTTTCGTGAAGCATGTTACTGGTCACGAAATGAGTAGCAATCAGTATTGTTGCTGTTCACCAGTGATGCTCCGCGAGGTGTTTTTTGTGAAAAAAATTCACAGAACCCCCGAGAATTAAGTTTGCACAGAAAGCGTGTTACTGTGAACGGAGTGAACAGCAGCCCAGTATTCTGTCAATTCCCATTTATATGCCAAAAAACATTGTAAAATCAGCCTCTTTGGCGTATAATATACATACAAACCCAAAGGAGGTCCTCTATAAAATGAAAGACACTAAACATAAAATTCTGACTCTGGCCGCGTTGACTACGATTGCCGCTGGTGTCATCCATCTCACCAATAGAGTGATTGTTGCCTCTTCCCAGTTAAAAGAAATGCTTGATTTTTCCAATCACAACTATTATAATTGGCGTTTCGGAAAAATTTATTATACCAAGAAGGGAAAAGGCTCTCCTCTTCTTCTTATTCATGATACAATGCCTGGAGCCAGTGGATACGAATGGTCTCGTGTTGAGGATCAACTTGCTCAAGAGCACACCGTATATACCCTTGATCTATTAGGTTGCGGACGTTCGGAAAAAGCTGGAATTACATATACAAATTTTCTTTTCGTACAAATCATCTGCGATTTTATAAAAAATGTAATTAAAGAGAAAACCGACATCATTGCAAGTGGTTTCTCATGTTCATTTGTTACTACTGCCGCTGCTTACGATAAAGAAAGCATTAATAAAATCATGTTTATTAATCCGGTAAGCATGATTTCTCTTGCCCAAACTACCACAAAAAAGGATAAATTATTCAAATTCTTTATCGAACTGCCTATATTTGGAACCTTTATCTACCATATAATTGTTTCACGTGACAATTAATGATTTCTTCCTTGATAAGCTTTATTATAATCCATTCCATGTAGACAAAGATGTCCTGGATGCATATTATGAAGCTGCGCACAAAGGTGGTTATTATGCAAAATGCCTATACTCCAGCCAAAGTGCTAAATATATGAATATCAACATTCGCCATGCTGTAGAATCAATTGATAACAGCATTTATATCGTAGAAGGTGAAGATGAGCCAAATGGTGCTGCAATTGTAGAAGCTTATCAGAAAGTAAATCCAGCAATTGAGTCAGCAACCATTCCATGTTCCAAGCATTTTCCACATATTGAGAATGTAGAAGCATTTCTTGAGCAGGTTGGTGCATTCTTTTAATTAAAATAAAGATATAGATATGCCTTCAAAGCAGAATAAAAAGCTTCGAGATTGTATAATATAATCCCGAAGTTTTTTTGTTTTTGTAATAATAATTTATTATGCTTTATGCTTTTCCTGTTCTTTCTATATTTCCAGAGCATATTAAAAAAGCTTTCTACAAGATGTACGTCACAATTTGTGGGACTTTGACCAGGATGAGGATGAGGTTGCCGTAGCGAATATGGCAGCCAAATTCAGGAATATATACCACAAAGTAAGGTGTGCGGATTGCGAAAATGTTTTTTGATACATCCCAGAGAGTGTTTGAAAAAGGCTTTCTGCAAGGTGCGCGCCACAATTTGCGGGAGATTTGGCCAGAATGAAGGTGCTGCAACGTGCTACGACACACCCAACTACGGGTAAAATATACTGCAAAGTGGGGGGGTGTGGATTGAGAAATGATTTTCAAATACATCTCAGAGCTCTTTTCGTATTGTTTTGTTGTTATTTTGTTATTTTTTCAATTATGCGCTGTTCCATTTTATCTTTATACAATCTTTTTGTTTTAATTAGAATTGTTTAAAAGTATATTTTTACATAACAATATATTTTTCAGAGGATTTTTACGATTCATTTGCCTGTTTTGTTGTTCAAAGTACATTAAATAGGTCTTTGTTGTATCATCGTGTCGTTAAGTGTTATTTATTGGACTTTATTGTATGTTTTAGTAGGTTTTTATTTTATAAAAGTTATTATTACATTTTATATTTACCGTAATATTTCAGAAAGCAAAAGCAAAGTTTCTGTTTTCGGACTTTTTATATAGTCGGCTAATGTAAAACCATATGAGTAAAATTCAAAGATTTTTAAAATTTTATTTTCAAAAACAATGCATATAGAAATTCAAACAGACAAAATAGCCAACATTAATTACATATTTCATACCATTTGAAATGTCAGCGGACCAGAGCGTGTTTGGAAAAGGCTTTCTGCAAGATGTGCGTCATAATTTGTAGGAGATTTTGCCCGGATGAGGGCGTCGTAACGAGCTGCGACAACCGAATTCGGACAAAATATACCACAAAATTTGGCACGCAGATTGCAGGAATGATTTTTAAATGCATGCCACAATTCACAGGAGCTTTAACTTAAATTCAGTTGCTGTAGTGAACCACAGCGACCAAATCCGAATAAGATATATAACAAAGCAAGGCGTGCAGATTGCAGGAATGATTTTTTAGACACGCTCTGGCGTAGCCCGCCACACATTTTTTTCCATCTGCACCTTCAACTTCACGCATCCAGCTTGATTGATATCGTTATTTGCAAAACGATGTACGCGCATATTCATATCCAGTAGAATTCTTATGTAACAGGCAATTCAACAGTTTTTTTTCAAACAGTAAAAAAGATCCTTGTCCTGTTTTTTTCACAGGCAAAGATCTTTTTTTATCATTTTTTCAGCTACTACTACTCTTCAGCATCCTCTGAAGCCTCTGTCGTTTCTGTTTCAGCATTATCTGTAGAAGCATTTGTTTCAGGATCTGTTGTCTCAGCTTTTTCGTTTTCCTCTTTCTCACCAGTTACAGATTCAAATGCCTGAAACAGTTCTTTTACTGTCATTTTATTTACCAGATATACTTTTTTGTTTATAACAGCGGCATAGTAATTTGTATCATAGGAATAATACTCCACTTCCATTTCATTTCCATCTATATCTGTAAATTTCACAGTCATTTCCGGATCTGCATTGGACTTAAATTCATCAGTCAGACGTTTCTGCGCTGTCATGTTGATCAGCTTATTGTAGAACGTTGTAAATGTTGTGCTGTCCAGATCTTTTCCATTTAGTGTATAAGATAAGGTTACACTGGTTGAACTTGTGGTGCTTGCAGTAGAAGAACTGTCATCTGTATTTTCAGTATCTTCGCCAGTCAAATCACCTGATGAAGTGTTATCATCAGCAGCATTTCCCTCTACATCGTTGCCGTCGGCAACATCACTGCTGGTACTATCTGTTGTATCTTCATCTTCCGTCTCATTATTCGATGTTTCTACGTTTTCATCCTCAGATGTTTCACGTGAAACATTTACGATATAATCTTCTCCTCCGTAGTTCACATCCAGAGTATCCAGATTATTTGCAGACAAATAGCTTACTGTCAAATCCCAGAAATCAGCATTTGTTTTTCCAAGGAAAGTATCAAGAGAATCCTCGGATATTGTATAAATTTCGTTGCTGTCATTCACCCGAACATATCTTCCACCATCTGAAGATTGATCTCCAACCTGAATTACAAGTTCTCTGTCAACCATTTCAGTTTCCGGTTCTGAATCTTCTTCTGCATCTTCAGAACTTTCTGCGGATTCAGTATCTGCTGTTTCCACCCCAGCCTCGTCATCTGATTCAGTTACATCTGTATCTTCTGCTTCGACGTTGTCATCTGCTGTTTCATCTGTATTCTCATTTTCTACAGCTTCTGAATCTTCTGTGTCTGCCACATCCACATCTTCATCTAAGCTTTCGTTTCCATCTGTCTCAGAATCCGCATCTTCATCTGAGCTTTCGTTTCCATCTGTCTCAGAATCCGCATCTTCATCCAAGCTTTCGCTTCCATCTGTTTCAGAATCCGCATTTTCATCCGCCTGGTTCTCATCCCCAGATGCCTCTGAGACCTCCTCATCGCCATTTTCAGCCTCGTTTTCATCATCAGTGGACTCTTTCTCAACTTTCTCCTGATAATCCACTGTAATCTCTGCATACGGCTTATCTAATCCATACTGAGAGAGCTCATCTTCTGCGCAGTTATAATTTACATAACTTGCATAAGCCACACTGGATAATGTACTGGCTAAGGAAGTGGCCTTCGCGGAATCTGCTTTCTCAGTCTCTCCATCACCAGTAATATTCCAGAAATTATTTTCATCTTTCTCTACAACATAGGAAGAATCTTTTCCATCTACAGAAATTTTGCTGACCGTAGAGGAATCCACAGTTGGGAAAACGCCGCTTTTTGCAAAGTCGTACAAAGTTCCCTTAAAAGAAGAAAACGTGGAATTGCTTACTACATAAACTGTAGAAGAATCCTTGTTCAAGTCAATGTATTCCTGACTTGTGGAATCATTCTCCATTCCAAGCTGGATTACTGTCGTTCCCCCATCTTCTGTGGTAACAGTGATCGTGTTCTCCGGCTCATCCAGTTCATACTCTGATGCATCCTCCACATTTTCCAGTGTTCTTTCCGCTTTTATAGAATTCAGGGAGCTGACCAGTGTATCCATTTTATCCTGATCTACCGGGAAAGCAGTTTCATCACTTTTCACCCAGGAATCTCCATTTTTTTCAAAGGTAACTTCTTTTTTATCAATTACAAATTTTATTGATTTTACATCAGCTGACGCTATGGAAATAATTTCCGGATTTTCTTCCTCCGCACTTTCGGTATCCGCGACCTCCTGCTTGGCTACGTAGGCTTTTACGCCCACGTATGCGCCGCTGAGGACAACCAAAACGCCCACTGCTGTAATAAGATTTACTGATTTTTTCTTCATCAGGCTTTTCTCCTCTTTAACCAAATCATAAATCCAATCAACAGAAATGCTCCAGGAATCAGACCAATGGTACAGATTTTCCAGAAGCTTGCATCATATGCTGTCAAAGTCAGATAAGATACTTCCAGGCTCTTTGATGAGATAGAGACTGTTGTACTGTCTTCTGTGTCTACCAGAGAACTTAAAGAAGCCATCACAAGTTTCTCATTTCCACCGGAAACCATCTGATTTATCTGGCTCTGCAGCAGGTTTGATGTGGAATAATAAATAATATGAGTCTCTTTATCATCATCTACATTCTCTGTAATGCTGACGCCCAGGTCAAATGGGCCATCCACATCACCGTCTTCCTTTTCAAGAGAACCGCTGTTCAAATCTGTCTTTGAATATGCACTGTCGGAAGTTGTAAGAAGACTTTCAATATTTACAGTGTCTCTCACATCATCAGATTTCTGGATTCCCTGTGCATACGGCATCAGAATGTAATATCCGGAAGAAGCAACATCAGATGTAATATCTGTGCTGTTTACCGTTGGAACCAGGTAGTAAGGCATCTGAGCGGCATAATGCTGTGCATCGCCCTCAAATACCAGGCCATCTATTCTGCTTACGCCGTAGTTTTTCAGCACTGCATCAAAGTTTTCCATTTTTTCTCCTGTGTAATCGGAGAAAATCATTGCTTTTCCACCATTTTCCAGATAATTGATCAATGCGGTCTTCTCATCCTCTGAGATATCCGTTGTAGGAGAATCAATCAACAGACAGCTGGCATCCTCTGGAACGCTTCCTTCTGTGAGCAGATTCAAGGATTTGATTTCCATGTTTGCTTTCTCAATATCTTCCTTGATTGTAGAATCAAGTTCCTGTTCTCCATGTCCCTCTAATGTGTACAATACCGGCAGGTTTTCACTGGTTACATATGCGATGGCACTTGTGATCTGGCCTTCGCCGTCGAAGCCTGTTGTCTGATAACTGTATGTGTTGTAATCCATTGTAGATTCGTAAATATTGTTATAATTTACAACCTTATTTCTGTCTCCGCATACAACAATTAAGCTATTAGAGGAAAGGTTGTCACTGGTGTATTCACTGACAAATTTAGGATTGACCACTGGATCTTTCTGCTCCACCTTAATATGATCAGATTCATCTGCATATCTTTGAAGCAGATTACTGATAGTCTCATCCTCACTTCCGCTCTGGGCGATCTGATATATGGTTACATCCTTGTCCAGATCTTTCAGCATCGCTTTTGTCTCATCACCGATGGTGTAAAGTTTCTCGGAGCTGATATCCAGCTGCGTATACTTTGAAGGAAGATTTCCTACAATCATATTTATAACAATAATGATAGCAACGAAAACAACAATCATAACAGAACTGTAGCTTCCATTTTTCAAGTACTTTTTATTAATACTGTCTTTAAATTTTCGTTTTTCTTTTTTGTTATTATTGTTATTATTTTCGACGCTTTCGATATTAATTACGTTTTTGTCGTTATTGTCAATATTGTTATCATTTTTCTTCTTAAAAAACATTTTCCCCACCTCCTTAATTCCAACGTCTCTTCAAAATTGTCTGCATGGTAAGGAATATACAAATGGCAATGACAGACAGGAAATAAAGAACTCCAGTCACATCAAAAATACTGTTTGTAAAGTTTTCAAAGTGTGAACTTAAGTTAAACACTTCAAGAACCTTCTGGATTCCTCCTTCAAACACGCTGGATTTTACAACGTAAACGATTACCAGTGCCACTTCTCCAATCACGCAGACAGCACCTGAGATCACTGCATTTTTAATCATACTGTAGATCATAAGGCTAAGCGCTATGATCAGAATGCCAAATGTCACACATGTAGACATTGCCGTCTCTGAGAAAAAGGAAGAAATTCCATTCATCATATAAAAAGCAAATAAAAATACAAAGGTAAGAACTGCTGCAATTACCTGGCTCTCAGTGATTGCTGAGAAAAATACGCCGATCGCAATGTTTGCACTTCCCAGAAGGAAAAATCCAAGGAGTGCTGTGTACGCAGAGCCAAATGCAACGGTTCCGAACTTTGACATGATCAGCGGATAGGTTGCCAGAACTGCAATAGGGATTGCATAAATAGTCACAAGTGCAAGATATTTTCCCATTACGATGCCGGATACAGATACTGGAGAAGAAAGCAGAAGCTGGTCTGTTTTCTGCTTTCTTTCCTCAGCAAGTACACGCATGGTCAGGATCGGCACTGCAATCAGAAACACAAAGGTCATGGCATTTAAAGTATATTCAAATTTCGGGTAAGCAGCTGAAAGCTGGTACGCTGAAAAGTAAATACCTGCGATCAGCAACACAAAAAACATAAACAGGTAGCCGACCATGGAGGTCAGGTAGCTTTTCAGCTCTCTTTTATAAATAGCAAGCATGGTTTACTCTTCCCCCTTTTCTTTCTCAGATGCGGCAAAACTATCCTGTTTATCACCAGACAGTCCATTATCTGACACATCATTGGATACTTTGCCCGATTCATCAAAGTCTTTTTCTTCAAGTCCATTATCAAGGACAGTATCTTCGTTTTTCTCATTCAAATACTTCTCAGCATCTGCTGCCGTCTTAAAGAAAGATTTTCCGGATTTTTTTCCTGACGCATCTTTATCTTTTTCTCGCTCTCTGTAAGTTCAAGGAAGATCTCCTCCAGAGAAACTTTCTTAGACTGCATTTCAAGGATCGGACAGCTGGCATTTACCATACTGTAGAACACTTTTTCACGCACATCCATATTCTCTTCTGTTCCCACTGTAATGGCATATACGCCTTCCTCCGGGCTTTTCTTTACCGTAACCTCTTTTACCCCTTCTACGGCCTCCAGAGCGGCTCTGATAGTGTCTTTCTGACCTTTTACAAGCAGATTCAGGTTGTTTGAGCCTGCTGCCAGTTTTCCCAGATTCTCAGGGGTATCGCTGGCTACCAGTTTTCCATGGGAAATGATCAGCACGTAGTCGCAAACGGCGCTGACTTCGGACAAAATATGGGAGCTAAGGATAACGGTGTGTTTCTGTTTCAGGCCTTTGATCAGATCGCGGATTTCGTTGATCTGTTTTGGGTCAAGACCGACAGTCGGCTCATCCAAAATAATAACCTCCGGGTAACCAAGCACAGCCTGCGCAATACCAACCCTCTGTCTGTAACCTTTAGAAAGGTTCTTGATCAGACGATTTTTCATGTCAGTAATCTTTACCATGTCCATGATTTCTTCGATCATAGTGGCTTTTTTATCTTTAGGAATTTTCTTCAGATCTGCTACGAATTTCAGATATTCCAGAACGGTCATATCAAAATAAAGGGGCGGCATTTCGGGTAGATATCCGATGCATTTTTTTGCCTCCTCAGGTTCTTCCAGAATATCATGACCGTCTATGACTACTGTTCCCTCGGTAGATGCAATATAGCCGGTTATCATATTCATGGTTGTGGATTTTCCGGCGCCGTTGGGGCCCAGAAAACCATAAATCTTGCCTTTCTCTATTTCAAAAGAAAGGTGGTCTACAGCGGTGTGATCGCCGTAGCGTTTTACCAGATTTTTTACTTCAATCAAGTTTCTTACCTCCTTCAAGTTGCAGATGCATGGCTTATCCCATGCATCTATCTATGATTATTTTATGTGCAACCTGTGAGGAAATTTAGATAATTATGTGAGAAATATGTGATTATTTTGTGTTGGAAATGTGTCCCAAAATAAAATACATTCCGCAAAGTGGGGCGTGCAGATTGCGGGAATGATTTTTCAAACACGCTCTAAGGCACGGGGATGTGGAATAGGAAAAATCAAAGACAGTTGCGAGGAAGCTGGAAATCCTATGCCAGAATATACGATTAAGTGTGAGGATATTATGGTTATGTTTAAGAGCTTGGTTAGTAGCTTGGTTAATCACACTAACCAAGCTACTAACCAAACTATTCCCAATGAAGACAATTCCTTTGAAAGTGATTGAGACAGAACCTATGTTATCTCAGAAAAAATCGCCGATATTATCGGAGAGAAATATAGTACGGATTTCTTCCTCTTTCAGGACTAAAGTTATCTTAATATTAACACATATTCTACGCCAGCGGTTCCTTCGCCGGCAAGCCAGCCTTCCTGGGGTACTTCTTGGCGGTCGGTTTCATCTTCTTGATCACCACAAAAGAACGATCCATATCCGTGTCCATAAGTGGAAATTTCACTACATCCTGAACTTTTCCACCAAGGATTTTCACAGCATTTTCTGCCTGCGCAAGCTCTTCATCAATCTTGCCGGATTTATAAGAAATAAAGCTGCCTCCTTCTTTTACGAAGGGGATACAATACTCGGAAAGGGTGCTTAGATTGGCTACTGCGCGGGAGACACAGAAGTCGTATTTTTCTCTGTGTTCCTTCTGTTTCGCATAGTCTTCAGCTCTTCCGTGGATGGCTGTTACGTCTTTTAATCCAAGCATTTCGATTACTTCATTAAGGAAATTCACCCTTTTATTCAAAGAATCCAGAAGGGTAATTTTAAGCTCTGGAAAAGCTATTTTCAGCGGAATTCCAGGGAAACCAGCGCCGGTTCCGATGTCGATCACGGACTTTCCCGTCAGCTTTTTCTGGTCAAAACTGCCAACTTTTACGATAGATAAACTGTCAAGAAAATGCTTTAAAATTACCTCGTTGTACTCGGTAATTGCAGTTAAATTCATTACCTTATTTTTCTCTACAAGGTACTCATAATAAGTGATAAACTGCTTCTTCTGCTCCTGGGACAGAGCAATTCCAAGCTCTTCAAGTCCTTTCTCAAAGAGGGTTAAATCATATTCCATAAACTTCTCCTTATACCTCAAACTACTTATTTTTTTACTTTCCAGTTGCTAATACACAGCGTTTTTGCAAGTAATATTCTTTAGCAGGTCATTTCAGGTGCGTTTTTAACGAAGGTGAAATCCACTGGTCAGATCGACTTAGACGAGAGGTCTCTCCCAAGCGTCTTAGTCGTAGTTACCAGTTATTTCACCGTAGAGCGTGTTTGAAAAATCATTTCCGCAGTCTGCACGCCCCACTTTGCGGGAGATTTTGCCCGAATTCGGTTGCCGTAGCCCGCTACGGCGCCCTTATCCGAACAAAATCTCCCACAAATTGTGACACACATCTTGCAGAAAGCCTTTTTCAAACACGCTCTAGTGCCCAACCGACCTGCGTGGAATATTACTTGCAGAAACGCGTCCGTTTAGTGACGCTCCTTCCCATACTGCTCCATATAAACCAGCAGCACCGAAATATCCGCCGGTGAAACACCGGAAATTCGGGATGCCTGTCCAATGGAAACAGGTCTGTAAAGTTCCAGTTTCTGCCGTGCCTCAATACGCAGGCTCTTTACTTTCTCATAGTCCAGATCCTCTGGAATTTTCTTGGCTTCCAGCTTCTTAAACTGCTCTACCTGCTTCATCTGGCGGCGGATATAACCGTCGTATTTAATATTAATGTTTACCTGCTCCTGCACATCCCAGGCAAGTTCAGGGCGGTTCTTATCAATAGGAGCCACCTCTGCATAGGAAAGCTCCGGTCTGCGGATCAGCTCTGCAAGACTGATTCCTGACTTAAGTGGTGTGCTTCCTTTGCTTTCCAGAAGGCTCTGAACTGCCTCTGTCATACCCACATTTGTATTCTCCACACGCTGGATTTCTTCCGCTATCAAGCGTTCTTTTTCCACTACTTTTGCATAGGTTTCGTCATCTACAAGACCTACCTCCCAGCCCTTTTTACGAAGTCTCAGATCCGCATTATCCTGACGGAGAAGTAGACGGTACTCGGCACGGCTGGTCATCATACGGTATGGCTCATGGTTCTCTTTTGTAACCAGATCATCAATGAGAACACCGATATAAGCCTCAGAACGATCCAGGATCAGCTGCTCTTTTCCCAGCACTTCCATGGCTGCATTGATACCAGCGATCAGTCCCTGGGCTGCTGCCTCCTCGTAACCTGAACTTCCATTAAACTGTCCGCCACTGAAAAGACCTTTAATTTTCTTAAACTCCAGCGTTGGATAAAGCTGTCTTGGGTTAATACAATCGTACTCAATAGCATAAGCATTCTTCACAATTTTTGCATGCTCAAGGCCTGGTACGCTGTGGTACATTTCCTCCTGCACATCTTCCGGCAAAGAGCTGGACATACCGCCAATGTACATCTCATTTGTGTACATTCCCTCTGGCTCAATAAACACCTGATGTCTTTTTTTATCTGCAAAACGAACTACTTTATCCTCAATAGAAGGGCAATAACGCGGACCAGTTCCTTCGATCATACCAGAGTACAGTGGGGAACGATCCAGGTTTGCACGGATGATATCATGGGTAGCCTCATTGGTATAAGTCAGCCAGCAGGATTTCTGCTCGATCTGCACATCCTCCGGATCTGTGGAAAAAGAAAATGGCACTACTCTCTCATCCCCAAACTGCTCTTCCATCTTGCTGTAGTCGATGGTATTTCCTGCAATTCGGGCAGGTGTTCCAGTCTTGAAACGGAACATTTCAATTCCCAGTTCTTTCAGAGAATCAGTCAGATAATTGGCTGCCTGCAGTCCATTTGGACCTGTATAATTGCTTACATCACCGTAAATACAGCGTGCTTTCAGATAAGTTCCAGTACACAAAACTACCGCCTTACAATGGTAGACAGCGCCGGAATACGTCTTCACACCTGTGATCTTGCCATCCTCTACCAGAAGCTTGGTAACCTCTCCCTGGCGGATGGTCAGGTTCTCCTGATTCTCCAACGTCTTTCTCATTTCATTACTGTAAGCCTGCTTATCAGCCTGAGCACGAAGGGAATGCACTGCCGGACCCTTGGAACAGTTCAGCATCTTAGACTGAATAAAAGTCTTGTCAATATTTTTTCCCATCTCTCCACCAAGAGCATCCAACTCACGGACCAGATGTCCCTTTGAACTACCGCCTACATTTGGGTTACAAGGCATCAGCGCAATACTCTCTGCGCTTACCGTAAACATGATCGTATTCAATCCCAATCTCGCCCCAGCCAACGCTGCCTCACAGCCAGCATGTCCAGCACCGACCACTACTATGTCATAATTCTCCTCTAAATGTTTCATTTTTATCTCCTCTATAACACACTCATTCATATATTATCGCGTCCCTCTGCCACTACTTACCCATACAAAACTTACTAAATATCTCATTCACCAGATCTTCCCCAACTTCCTCTCCTGTGATCTTTCCAAGGCTTCCATAAGCAGCCATCAGATCAATGGAAAAGAAGTCTTCCGGCATGCCATCCTCAATACTCTGTTTTACCATTGCAAGGCTGTCTGCTGCCTCTTCCAATGCCTCTTTGTGACGGGCATTTGTAATATAAACCTCATCGTTAAAAGAGATTTTCCCACTGAAAAACATACTCTTAATGGTATCCGCCAGCTTGGCAATTCCAGTCTCCTCTTTCGCAGAATCGGAATGAGAGGATGGTTGATTTTCTCCTTTAATGCCTCCATACTCACAGCCGAAACAAGATCTGTTTTATTGTACAGTACAATTGCTTTTCTGTCTTTCAGCATTTCAATGATTTCTTCATCATTTTCATCAAGCGGTGTAGAGCTGTCTACTACGTATAACACCAGATCTGCACCCTTTGCAACCTCCCGTGCCCTGGAAACACCGATTTTCTCCACCACATCCTCTGTCTCGCGGATACCTGCTGTATCCACAATTTTCAGCGTAATTCCATGAAGAGTAATATACTCCTCCAGAATATCTCTTGTAGTACCCTCAATATCCGTTACAATGGCCTTATTTTCCCCTACAAGAAGGTTTAACAGGGAGGACTTACCTGCATTTGGCTTACCCACGATAACCGTCTCAATTCCTTCCCGGATGATCTTGCCATCTGTGGAGGTTTTCAACAACTCTTCAATGGATTTCTGCTCTTTTCCCACAATTCCATGTAATTTCTGTGGATATCCCTCCAGACTGATGTGCTCCGGATCATCCAGAGCAGACTCGATAAAAGCAATCTCGTAGATCAGGTCGCTTCGAATCTCCTTGATGGTTTTCTGTACAGAACCTTTCAGCTGACTCATGGAGCTTTTCAGCGCATATTCATTCTTCGCCTGAATCACATCCATAACTGCCTCTGCCTGGGAAAGATCCAGCCTGCCATTTAAGAAGGCTCTCTTGGTAAACTCCCCGGGACCAGCAATCTTGGCACCGTTTTTCAAAACCGTTTCCAGAACCCGGTTCATGGCATAGACACCGCCGTGACAATCAATCTCCACGGTATCTTCTCCTGTGAATGTTTTGGGTGCGCGCATGACCATGACCAGAACTTCATCCACAATTTCTTCCCCGTCATAGATATAACCATAATGAATGGTGTGGGTGGGCACTTCTTTAATTTTCTTTTTCCCGCCCTTGGAACGGTAAATGCGGGATATAACGTCCATGGCTTCCGGGCCGCTGATTCGGATGATTCCGATTCCCGAAGCACTCACAGCAGTAGATATCGCTGCAATCGTTGTATTCATGTGATTTCCTCCATGTAAATTACAATCCAAATTATAAACTTAACACATCTTTTGACACTCATATTATTTTATTATACAAAAAAAGTTACCCCAGGGAAAGATATTAAAACAAAAGCATAACGCTTCAGTTCTTCCATCTTTCACCTGGAATAACCTCTTATTCATTCTGCAAATCTTTTATAACACATTCAGATGTTTTATGCAAGATTTACCATCTTTTTAATTTTACAACCACATGACGATACGGCTCTTCGCCCTCGCTGACAGTCTCTACATACTTATTGCCCTGAAGTGCTGAGTGAATGATTCTTCTCTCATATGGGTTCATCGGCTCAAGTACAACTGGCTTTCTGGTTTTCTTAACCTTGTAGGCAATTCCTCTTGCAAGATTCTCCAGAGTCTCTTTACGACGTCTGCGGTAATCTTCTGTATCGAGCTTTACTCTGATATAGTTTGCTTTGCCCTTATTTACAACAAGGCTTGTAAGATACTGAAGGGAGTCAAGGGTCTGTCCTCTCTTACCGATGAGAATTCCCATATCCTCTCCTTCAAAAGCAACTTCCAGACAACCGTCATTTGTGTTGTATTTGGAAGTGATCTCCACTTCACCAAGATTCATAGATGCAAATACGTCGCGAAGGAAAACAATTGCTCTCTCTTCCACTTCTTTGATCTCTGCCGGATCTGTGATGATCTCAACAGGTTTGGACTGTTTCGGCTTCTCTTCTCTTGGCTCTTTCGGCATTTTTTCTTTTGCCGGTTTTTCTTTTACAGGACGCTCCTTAAAAGGTTTCTCCTTCGGCTGGCGCGGCTGTTTTTCTTTTGGCTCTTTAAAAGGCTTTGGCTCTTTCGCCTCTTTTACAGGTGCTTTTTCTTTCACCGGTTCACTCTTTGGTGCCGGTTTCTCAGCTTTTACAAAAGGTTTGGCAGGCTTTCTATTCTGCTCTTCCTTAATCGCATCCACTTTAACAGTATCAACGATTTCCTGTATCTCATCCTCTTCAGAAACTGTATTGATCTTGCGTGCTTTAATGATTGCCGGTTTGCTTCCGATGCCAAAAAATCCGGAACTACCTTCAGAAACCACTTCAATTTCCAGCTGATCACTGGAAACACCTAATTCGATGCACGCCTTGGTGATTGCTTCATTTTTCGTTTTTGCTGAAAACTGGATAAACTCCTCCATCTATGAAACCCTCCGTTCCCGACAACAATTACTTCTTCTTATTTCTCTCGTCAAAATCCCTGACCATATTTGCTTTTGCTGTAATACTTCCAGGTTTTGCATTTCTTGCATTCTGGTAGGATTCCTCTACTTTTCTGGCTCTCTCTTCTGCGTTTGTGTTACTGGAACCTTTATCAATCTTGGTATTGATATTCTTAGTAGACTGGTTTGCCTGATTGGTGATCTTCTGCGGCGGAAGTCCTTCTTTCGTACGCTGTTTCTCCATCTTCTTCATGTTCTCGTTTACCAGATCATTGATATCCATCTTATCAAGATGACGATTGATAAACCACTGCTGAACACTTCTTACAACCGCACTTGCAATCCAGTAAATACCAAGACCTACCGGGAATGTGAAACAGAATACTGCTGACATAAGCGGCATAACCGTATTCATAGTCTTCATGGAAGCCTGCATCGTATCAACAGCTCCTTCAGCAGATGAAGTAGCCTGTGGCATAAGCTTATAGTTCAGTACCTGAGTCGCCCATGCAAGAATAGGAATCAGAAGTGCAGCGATTGCCAGTGCAATAGATGCTCCCTCAAAAGCAGCCTTAATGTAGTTCAGAGGCTGATCTGCAATGTTTAATCCACAGAAATTCTGCATTTTGGAAATTTCTGCAGACGTGGTGTTAATGGTATCTGCAAATCCCTTAAACTGATCCATTGATGCAAGATCTTTCCACTGAGATGGAGATAATGCATAAAGGAAATCGATGACAGAATTACTGGTCGCTTTTCCGTTATCCAGCGCCAGCTGTACACGAGTCATCTTATTGTCTGTGATAAAGCTCTGGATCAGGTCTGTGTAGCCACTTACGCTTGTGATCTGATCAACAAGGCCTGTGAAAACATTCTTTACACTGCCAACATAACCAGGAATTTTGTAAATAACCTGCCATAATGCCATCAGGACAGGAAACTGGATCAACAGCTGCACACAGCTGCCGGTAGGTGAAACACCGTATTTCTGATATACAAGCTGAGTTTCTTCCTGCATTTTCTGCACGGACGCCTGGTCTTTTTTATCTTTGTATTTCTTCTGTATCTTCTGAAGCTCAGGCTGCATAACAGAGCTTAACTTAGAAAACTTCTGCTGTTTAACCTGCAATGGTGTCATCAGTGCATAAATAATAATACTGAAGATAATGATACAAAGACCCAGGTTCTGAATACCCACCAGATCAAGAACTCTGTAAATCCCGTCCATGATCCAGCCCATAATAGAAGCAACCTGTCCAATAATCGGGACACTGCTCTTCGTTAATAAAATCATATCCAAGTTTGTTTCCTCCTAGGCTTTTTCGGTGTAACTATTCAATTGTCAAAGTTTGAGTTTTTGTGCTGAAAATCAGTTTAAAGTGTCATTTATTGTACACCATCTGTTTCAGTACAGTTTATGGCACAGGATCGTATCCTCCATGTGAAAAAGGATTGCAGCGCAAAATTCTCCACACTGCAAGAAGCCCGCCCTTTAACGCACCATATTTTTGAATTGCTTCTAAACCATATTGAGAACATGTGGGAATATAAGGACATTTTGTTCTCTTCATCGGCGATATATATTTCTGATAGAGACGAATCATATGAATCATGATATTCCTTGGACTAAATCTGCTCATGATAATTTCTCCTGCAAATCTGTTTCAATATTGCCGCTCCTTTACCGAACCAACAATACTGCCCAAATACCGTTTAATCTTCCACATGAAGCTCAGCCTCACGGCGGATCTTCATTCTGCCTGCAAGATGCATAAGCGCACTCTCAATCTCCTGATAGGACTTGTCCTTTGCATTTGGTCTTGCGACCACTACAATGTCCAGTCCCTGACGGAAGGATCTTTCATTCAGGCGGTAGCTCTCTCGTATCAGTCTGGTGACTCTGTGGCGTACCACACTATTCCCAACTTTTTTACTTACAGATATTCCCAGACGATTCTCCATGTGCCTGTCATAGTTCTCAAGCACATACATCACCAGATACCGATTTGCCTGTGATGTTCCTTTTCGGTATACCCTTTGGAATTCGTTATTTTTCTTTAAGGAGTCTGAGTATTCCATCTGATTCTCCTTTATATGATATTGAAATAATTATTTCTGTATAGAAGAAAAGACCACAGTAACTGCGGTCTTAACGGTCTTAAGCAGATAACTGCTTTCTTCCTTTTAATCTTCTGGCAGCTAATACTTTACGTCCGCCTTTTGTGCTCATACGAGCTCTGAAGCCATGGACTTTCGCTCTAGATCTTTTTTTCGGCTGAAATGTCATTTTCATAGGTAAAGCACCTCCTTTATCTATATGGAATTTAAAATTATTAACCTAATCAGAACATCATTTCAATTATATTCATAAATGGCATTCTCGTCAAGTAAAAATTCTTGCTTTCCTAGAATTTTTTATATCCACAAAGTTTTCCACACTGTGCATAACCTGTCATTTTGAAAAGGTTTACGTAACATTATCCACATTTTGTGGATAACTTGTGGATAACCTGGGGATTATCAGCAAAAATATCCACTTTTGACTGTTGATTTTAACGCATATGTCACAAAAAACGGTATATTTCGAGGGGATTCGACAGTGGATAGAGTTATACACATAATTTTTCATTATTGAAACCCGTAAAACCATGTTATGGTAACCAGAATGGTTATCAACCTATTTATCCACATTTATCCACACACAAAATGTTGATAACTTTCCAGTTTATTCACAAGATATCCCCCATTTTTTTCCTTGAATTTTTTTATTATCCACTGCAATTTTTTTAAATTGTGGATGTTTTGTGGACAATTCTATACTTTTCCCCATTTATTTTTCCTATTTTTAGCTTCAAAACAACATTTTCCTCCTCGTCCCCTCATTCTTTTAGGTAATCCACAGCAATCTTAATTTTTTCTCCGAATGTGCATAATTTTCCACATAAATTTCCTATATAAATAAGATTTTGTCGTTGCGAAAAGACAGGATTTATTATAATATATATAAGGATATTTATGTCCGTTTATCAAAATACCAGTAAAATTCCGGTATATTTAGCCTGCCACACCCTAATTTCCTGTTTCCAGCTGGTATTTTGATAAACGGACATGTCGCCGACGGACGGCATCATTTAATATAAGAAACAATCAGATGTGTACGGGAGGAAAAAATGAGCACAGTAATAGAAAAATGGGATGAAATCCTGGGAATTGTGAAAAAGGAGCACGATCTTTCCGATGTTCGATTCGACACATGGCTGAAACCCCTGAAGGTTTATGATGTCAGTGGAAATGTAGTTACCATCGTCGCTTCCGACCAGGTGCGATTAAGCTACATTAATAAGAATTACAAACTGCCTCTGCAGGTTACCATAAGCGAAGTTACCGGAATGACCGACTGCGAAGTGAAATTTATCCTTCCAGAAGACGTCCCGGCGAAGAAATCCATTTCCGACGCTGCGCCTGATCAGGACAACCGTTTTAAGGCCAGATGTGAAGAAGCAAATCTGAACCCCAAATATACATTCAATACTTTTATCGTGGGCAGCAACAACAAACTGGCTCAGGCTGCAGCCCTGGCAGTAGCGGAATCTCCGGGAAATACGTACAATCCGCTGTTTATCTATGGTGGTGCAGGACTTGGCAAGACCCATCTTATGCATTCCATCGCCCACTTTATTATTGAAAATGATGATAACAGTAAGGTTCTCTATGTTACAAGTGAAGAATTTACCAATGAGCTGATCGAGACCATCCGTAATGGAAATAACACCGCCATGAGTAAATTCCGCGAGAAATACCGTAACATTGATGTCCTTCTCATTGATGATATTCAGTTTATTATAGGAAAGGAATCCACGCAGGAGGAATTTTTCCACACCTTCAACAGCCTTTACAGTGCAAACAAACAGATTATCATATCTTCCGATAAACCGCCGAAGGATATGGAAATTCTGGATGAGCGTTTCCGTTCCAGATTCGAATGGGGACTGATCGTGGATATTACTCTGCCGGATTACGAGACCAGGATGGCCATTCTTCATAAAAAAGAAGACATGGACGGCTACAATGTAAGCGAAGATGTTATCAAATATATTGCAAATAATATCAAATCCAACATCCGTGAGCTGGAAGGTGCCTTCAATAAGGTAGTTGCTTATGCAAAACTGGAGAAAAAAGAGGTTACCCTTGAACTTGCCGAGCAGGCTCTGAAGGATATCGTCGCACCGAATGAAAATAAACAGATTACTGCAGACTACATTATTTCTATGGTAGCAGAGCATTTTAATGTAAGTACTGCCGATCTTTGTGGAAATAAAAGAAGTTCCAAGATCGTGATGCCAAGACAGGTGGCAATGTATCTTTGCCGTGAAATTCTGGCGATCCCGCTGAAAAATGTAGGACAGTATCTTGGAAATCGCGACCACACTACCGTTATGCACGGCGTAGAAAAGATCGAAAAGGAGCTCCAGACCAACGAACAGCTCCAGAACACCATCGATACATTAAAGAAAAAAATTAATCCACAAACTTAACACATTTTTCCACATTTCATGTGTATAAGATGTTGACATTATGTGTATTAATGTGAATAACTTTTGGTGACAAAATCGCTTATGTGGTTTTACACAGGTTATTCACACTCTAAACCAATGCTTTTACACGAAGTTATCCATACCCGAAACCCTTTTATTCACTGGGCGGAAGTGAGTTTTTCACATATTCACACCCCCTACGGCGGATACGGCGGATATCTTCTTAAATATATTTAATGAAAAACCCATTTTCTCCAGAAAGGAAGTTATACACATTATGAAAATCATTTGCTCCAAAAGTAACTTGTTGAAGAGCGTCAGCATTTCCTTAAAAGCTGTACCATCCAAAACAACTATGCCAATTCTGGAATGTATTCTGATTGATGCAACAACAAATCAGATCAAATTTACTACTAATGACATGGAACTTGGAATCGAAACCATTGTCGAAGGTACTATAGAAGAAAAAGGAATGGTTGCCCTGAATGCGAAAATCTTTTACGAGATCATCAGAAGACTTCCAGACAACGATGTTACCATTAAAACTGATGAAAAATTCGCTGCAACTATCACCTGTGAGAAAGCAAAATTTAATATTCCTGGAAAATCAGGAGAAGATTTCGCATATCTTCCTATGATTGAAAGAGATGAACCATTAACTATCTCTCAATATACATTAAAGAATATGATTTATCAGACAATATTCTCAATTGCAGTCAACGATAACAACAAATTAATGACTGGTGAGCTGTTTGAAATTAAGAATAATTGTCTGAAAATTGTCTCTCTGGATGGACACCGTATTGCGATCCGCAAAATGCCTCTGAAGAAAGACTATTCAGATCGCAAGGTTGTAGTTCCAGGCAAGACTCTGAATGAGATCAGTAAGATCTTATCCGGAGAAATGGATGATGTAGTCAGCATTTTCTTCACAAACAATCATATTTTATTTGAATTTGACCAGACTATGGTAGTTTCACGTCTGATCGAAGGGGAATATTTCCGTATTGACCAGATGCTTTCCAGCGATTATGAGACCAAACTTTCCATTAACAAAAAAGAATTCCTGGATTGTATCGACCGTGCCACACTTCTTGTAAGAGAAGGAGATAAGAAACCGATCATTATCCACATTACAGATGGCAGCATGGAGCTGAAGATTGATTCTGCAATGGGTTCCATGAACGAGGATATTGATATTGAGAAAGAGGGTAAAGATATTCTGATCGGATTTAATCCCAAGTTCCTGATCGATGCACTGAAGGTTATTGATGATGAGACCATCGACATTTACCTGGTGAATCCGAAAGCACCTTGCTTTATCAGAGATGAGGAAGAAACTTACACGTATCTGATTCTTCCGGTTAACATAAATCAGAACCAGGCAAGATAATGACACTTGCCACAGAGAGAAACGTAACAGACAATTGGAAGAGGAATGGAAGTGAACACGGGCTGCAAATAATGGCTGGAGACAGTCGGGAAAATAAATTGCAGTCGTGATGCCAGAAGAGTGGAGGCAGAAAATTGGAAATCAGAATCAAAGATGAATTTATCAAACTTGGCCAGGCACTGAAACTTGCTGACCTTGTATCAGACGGCGTTGAGGCAAAATATGTGATCAACGACGGACTTGTAAAAGTAAACGGCGAAGTAGATACCAGAAGAGGCCGCAAGGTTTATGGCGGTGACGTTATTTCCTATAATGGCCAGGATGTGAAGGTTCTGTCCGGAAACGAGTAAAATGGCTTATATTGAATCCATAAAATTAAGCAATTTCAGAAATTACGAATCGCTGGAACTTTCTTTTGACAAAGGAACCAATATTTTTTATGGGGATAATGCCCAGGGAAAAACAAATATCCTGGAGTCTGTGTATCTGTGCGGAACCAGCAAATCCCATAAAGGAAGCAAAGACCGAGAGATTATCCGCTTTGAACAGGATGAAGCCCATATCCGTATGATGGTTGGAAAAGATTCCATGTCTTACAAGATCGACATGCATCTTCGGAAAAATAAGGCCAAGGGTGTGGCAATCAACGGGCTTCCCATAAAGAAGGCGAGAGAGCTTCTCGGTGTGGTGAATCTGGTTTTCTTTTCCCCGGAGGATCTGAATATTATCAAAAACGGTCCGGGAGAGCGACGAAGATTCATGGACGCGGAGCTTTGTCAGCTGGATAAACTATACCTCACAGATCTTGCCGGATACAATCATGTTCTGAATCAGAGAAATAAGCTGCTGAAGGATATGTATAAGCGACCGGATCTTGGAGCGACTCTGGATGTATGGGATATGCAGCTGGTAAATTATGGCCGTAAGATCATTGGCAAAAGAAGAGAATTTGTGGAGTCCCTTAATGAGATCATTAAGGAAATTCACAGAAATCTTACCGGCGGTATTGAGAATATAGAAGTGATATATGAACCAAGCGTGGAGAGTGAGGCTTTGGAAGAGAGCCTTTTCCGCAACAGAGACCGGGATCTTCGGATGAAAATGACTTCGTCCGGACCTCACAGGGATGACCTAATGGTGGCTGTGAACGGAATTGATATCCGCAAATATGGTTCGCAGGGGCAGCAGAGAACAGCAGCTCTTTCCCTGAAACTTTCGGAGATTTATCTGGTGGAGAAGATCATTCATGATAAACCAGTTCTGCTTCTGGACGATGTCCTTTCGGAGCTGGACAGCAGCCGTCAGAATTATCTTCTTGAGAGTATTCATGATATTCAGACCATGATCACCTGTACTGGTCTGGATGATTTTGTCAGTCATCAGTTTACAATCAATAAAGTGTTTCACGTTGTGGCGGGGCATGTGTATCAACCGATAGGGGGTCCTGCAGATAAATAAGCTTGCGAAGTAGTATGCGATATGCTAAACTGGCATTAACTATGGAAAGTTGGTGAAAAATTTGGACAAAGAGGAATTTCGGGTTAAACTTGAAGAGATTAACCATTTAGTAGAACAGAAAGACTATAAGGGAGCCATGAATGTTGTAGACAGCATTGACTGGCGCCGTGTGAAAAATGTTCGTACCCTTTGTGTGGTTGGTGAAATCTATGCTGCCAATAAACGCTATGAGGACAGCAAGGAAATTTTCCTGCTGGCTTATCACAGAGCCTCCATTGGTAAGAACATTCTTTATCGTCTTGTAGAAGTTTCCCTGAAGCTGGGACAGGTTTCCGAGGCAGTGGAATTTTATCAGGAGTACAGGGAAGTTGCGCCAAATGATAATACGCAGTACATCCTGAAATACAAGATCCTGAAAGTAAAAAAGGCTCCTCTTGCAGAGCAGATCAAGGTTCTGGAGGATTATAAGGAGAAAGAATTTACCGAAAAATGGTCTTACGAGCTTGCCAAACTGTACTATCAGGATGGTGACAAAGAGAAATGTCTGGAGCTTTGCAACGAGATCATTCTCTGGTTCAACGAGGGTAACTACGTGATGAAGGCTATGGACCTGAAACAGCGTATGGGTGCTCTTACTGGCGCGGAGAAAGAGCGGTATGAACAGCAGTTTGTACCGAAGCTTCTGAAACCTGAGGAAGCAGATACCATCAAGGAAGAAGAGAAAGCACCGAAAGCTGAGAACCAGGGAAGCGAATCTATTGAAAGTATTCAGATCAAGAGCGAGGATCTGGATGGCGTAGAGAGTCTTCAGGATAAAATTTCCAAAGGACTTCGTGACATTTTTGGAAGCCGTAAGATGGATGAAATGGAAGACAGCATTGTTTCCACTGAGCAGACGAAAGAGGTTCAGGAAGAAATGCTTCGTGATCCGGCTTCTGAGAAAGAATATGAAAGTGTACCGGAGCTGGAGCCTGAAACTGGCAAGGTGAAAGTGGAGAATACCAAGGAGACTGTTGCTGAAGAATCTGTGAATACAGCAGATGAGACTGCAGAGAAATCAGCGGAAGCAGTTTCAGAAGAAAATACAGAAGGTTTAGAGAATGCAGATCGTTCAGAGTCTGCAGAAGAGAAGAACGCATTTTCCACAGAAACAGAAACACCTGTTGAGAACCTGAAAATGCCTACACTGAATATTCCGGATTCTATGAAGAATATGGTACCGGAAGAGATTGAGGTTCCCAAGGCACCTGTACAGAATAACCTTTTCAGTGATGAGGCTGATGCTGCGGAGAAAATGAAAGACGAGAAACCTGCATTTGATTTTTCAAATTTCAATCTGGAGGATACGATTCTTGCTGCTGCTTCTGCACAGGGAATTGAGATTCCGGATGAGAAGGTAGATGAAGAGAAAGTTCAGGAAGAAAATAAAGAAATTGTAGAAGTCGCCAAAGAAATATCTACACAACCTCAGAAAGCTGTAAAAGAAGAAAAAGTAGAGAAGATTCCGGAAGAAGAGGAAGTTATCACTGAGGACGAGGAAGAAATCGAGCCAGAACCAGAACAGAAAAAGCCGGTTGTAGAACTTGAGGAAGAGGAATTCCTTTCCGAAGAGGATCTTCAGGCTGCTGAGGATGAGTTTATGAATGGTCCGGCAGGACATAAGGAGAAAGAAGAGCCTTCTGATGATTCCATGTCTGAGGATGAATTTATTGCCAAGCTTCTCAGAGAGAGCATTGGAGAAGAAGAGGATGAGGATATGCCTCCAGCTGCTGATGATGTGGTTGAAACTGAAGATGCAGAGGAAGAACCGGAAGATTCTGAGGACGAAAACTTTGATTTTGACGAGGATGAAGAGGAAGAAGAGTCTTCTGAATCTCTTTCCGAGGAAGAAGAACTGGAACAGTTTATCGATTCTATTCAGCCAAAGGATAAGAGAAATCCATCTGACATTGTGCCAAGAGAGAAATCACTCACCGATGATGAGAAGAAGCTGTTTACATATTTTGTAAAGGTTCCGGGAATGCGGGAACAGCTGATCAGTGCACTTTGCGATGTGCAGATGGCGGCTGCTGATAAGACCTCCAAGACTGGAAACGTGATCGTCATGGGTGGGAAAGAAACTGGTAAGACAAGACTGATCGCAAGCTTGATTCCGGCAATCTGTAAAGAGCTGAATCTGCCGGCTTCCAAGGTGGCTTATGTATTTGCCGACCAGCTGAACGAGATGGATATTACGAAAGTGATCGGCAAGCTTAGCGGTGGTTTCCTTGTCATTGAGAATGCTAACCAGCTGACACAGGAAACAGTAGATATTCTGGATAAGGCTATGGAGTTCCGCACAGACGGACTTACTGTGATCATTGAGGATGAGAAGATCGGAATGCGTAAGCTGATTGCAAGATTCCCGAAATTCGCCAAGAAGTTTACATCCATGATCAACATTCCGGTATTTACCAATGATGAACTTGTAAACTTTGCAAGAGTTTACACCAAGGAAAATGGTTACAAGATCGACCAGATGGGAATGCTTGCATTGTATAATCTGATCGGTGTGAACCAGAAAGAAGACCAGCCTATGAACATTGGCGCAGTTAAGGAAATGCTTGACGCAGCAATGGCGAAATCCCAGGGCGGACTTCTGAAGTTTAATAAGAAAAAGAGAGTAGACCGTGATGGATTTACGGTTCTTTATGAGAAAGATTTTGCAAAATAAGTAATAGGGGAATTGCAGACAGCTGCCCAGATTGTGTGATTTGCAGATAATGATTAAATAATTTAAAAGAAAGAGGAAATTAATATGACCAGACCTTATTTAGGAAATCCGAAATATACCATTGAAGTTCTTCAAAAGTATAATTTTGCTTTCCAGAAAAGGTTTGGTCAGAATTTTCTTATCGATACCCATGTTCTGGAAAAAATAATCGAGGCTTCCAAGATCACCAAGGATGATTTTGTTCTGGAAATCGGACCGGGTATTGGAACCATGACCCAGTATCTGGCTGAGGCAGCCAGAGAAGTGGTGGCTGTAGAGATTGATAAGACATTGATCCCGATTCTGGAAAATGATACTTTGAAAGACTGGGATAATGTGATTGTGATCAACGAGGATATCCTGAAAGTTGATATTGCGGCGCTGGCACAGGAGAAAAATGGGGGCAAGCCTATCAAGGTGGTTGCCAATCTGCCTTATTATATTACCACACCAATCATCATGGGACTTTTTGAAAACCATGTTCCCATTTCTTCCATCACCATTATGGTACAGAAGGAAGTGGCAGACAGAATGCAGGTTGGTCCTGGAACAAAGGATTACGGTGCTTTGTCTCTGGCTGTTCAGTATTATGCCAGACCGCAGATCATTGCGAATGTTCCGCCAAACTGTTTTATGCCAAGACCGAAGGTGGGAAGTGCTGTTATCCAGCTTGTGAGATATGAAGAGCCGCCAGTGCAGGTGGACAATGAGAAGCTGATGTTCAGGCTGATCCGGGCATCTTTTAATCAGAGAAGAAAAACATTGGTAAATGGACTGAAGAACTCCCAGGAGCTTGATTTTTCAAAAGAGGAAATTGAGAAAGCTATGGCAGAGACCGGAATTCCGGTAAATGTGAGAGGCGAAGCGCTTACTTTAGCAGAATTTGCTGATCTTGCAAACGCATTTAATAAATTGAGATAGATATCAAGAACGGGGCGTAAGCCCCGTTCTTGATATCTTCGGATTGCTTCGCAGCGTTGCGGCTCCCGTGATCCTTCACATGTTCGGAAATGATTTACTGCATAAATCTTATACAAATAAAAATCACCCGGTGGCTAGACGGGTGATTTTTATTTTGTCTCAAATATATTTTTTAAAAGGAAGGAGAGTCAATCACTTTTGGGTGACTGACATATGAAAAAGAAATTTTATAAAAATAATGTTGGCTGTTATTATTTTTATGATGTTAGTATATCGGGAAAGTTTGAAAGAATCGTGTTTATCTTATGAAAAATTAGTGAACGAATTTGAAAAGATTTGTAACTTCCTGGAAAAATGGGCTGTTTTTGGAGATTAGTTATAAAAAGATTATAAAGTTTTTAGATACATTTTACAAATAAAAGGAAAAGGTGTAGTATAATGGGCTGGAATCTGGAGGAAGATTTATTTCCGGTATTGATTAAATTTCAGAAGAAAATTACTTGATATGAGGAAATCAGATCATAAATATGACCAGATTCCAGCAGTGTGTGAACAGAATATTAACTATTGCTGGTCAGACCATGAACAGTAGCTATTTAATTGTTACTGGAGAGATTTAAACAGATGACATTTAATCGTTACTGGGCAAGTCTTGAACAGCAACATTCAATCAGGAGGTAATTATCATGATAAAAATGAAAAAATCAGCAGCACTTATCCTTGCAGGAGTTCTTGCATGTTCCATGCCGATGCCGGTTATGGCATCCAGTGATACAGAAGTAGTAGAAAGTCTTCTGGACAGTGGAATTGATTTTCTTGCTTCTGACCCTGGAAAAGCAGTAGACATTATTATGTATGCCAAGGATCTTGTAGACCAGCAGAACATCACAGATGACCAGGTACGAAGTGCTGTAACTCAGGCAGCAGACCATTTTGGGGTATCTCTTTCTGATTCAGAGGTAGATTCCCTTGTTTCTGTAGTACGCAAGGTTCTGGATGCAAAAATTGACGAAGATGCTCTTAGAAGCGATGTAAATTCTGTATACAGTAAGCTGCAGGATATGGGGGTTACAAAGGATGATGCCAAAGGTCTTGTGTCGAAGTTAATCGAATTTGTAAAAGGATTATTCGAATGAGAAATGTAAAATGTGCAAAATGTATAACTTTACCAAATTAAAGTAAAGATGCAAATGTGGTAAATTTATAAAAAAAGAGAAAAATGAAAGAAGAAATTGTGCAAATAAAACAAATGTTCATTATTCGTTAACAATTTGCATGTATTTTGTTCATAAGTATCTGATACTATATAATCAGTTCGAAAGAACATACACAGAAGACGTTGTAATGACACCATTACACATAAAATTTTTTCATAATAATCGCCCCGGCAGCTACTGCCGGGGCACTCCTCGTTTTAGAGCGTATTTGAAAAAGTATTCCTGCAATCTGCACGCTCTGGAGCGTGTTTGAAAAAGGTTTTTTGCAAGATGTGCGTCACAATTTTTGGAAAAATTTGTCTGAATATGCCGCTCTTTAAACGCCAGATATTACACTCTGACGCTTAAAGAGCGGTGTTTTTCGAATGTACATTCCAAAATTTATTTGCAACGAATAAGCGGTGTGCTATAATGAAGCAAAAACAGGGGCAAAGGAGTCTAGGTCATGGCAGAGACAATGAAGGATTACGAAGCAGAACTTGAAGCTTCTTTTAAGAAAATTGAAGAAGGCGACATTCTCACAGGAACAGTTGTGAGTGTAGATGATAAAGAAATTATTGTAGATTTAAAATATTATGCAGAAGGTATTATCCCGGTAGAAGATTACAGTAGAGAGCCGGGCTTTAACGTTAAAGAAGAAGTACACCCTGGAGATGAAGTTTCCGCCACAGTCGTAAGAAAAGACGATGGAAACGGCAACATCCTTTTATCCAAAGTTGAAGCTACTGACGTCCTGGCTTGGGACAAATTAGAAGAGCTGAAAGCCTCCGGAGAGGTTCTTGATGTAGTGGTAAAAGGTGTAGTAAACGGCGGTGCAGTTGCTTATGTAGAAGGTGTGCGCGGCTTTATCCCGGCCTCCAAGCTGGCCTTGAATTACGTAGAAGACACCAACGAATATCTGAACAGACACATCCAGGTTCAGGTAATCGATGTCAATAAAGAGGACAAAAAACTGATTCTTTCTGCGAAAGAAATTTTAAGGGAAAAAGCAGAAGAGGAAAGAAAGAATAAAATTTCCAATATCCAGCCAGGCTTTGTAACAGAAGGAACTGTAGAGAGCCTTCAGCCATACGGCGCATTTGTAGATCTTGGAAACGGCGTATCCGGACTGGTACATATTTCCCAGATTTGTGAAAAGAGAATCCGTAAACCATCAGAAGTTCTTGCAGTTGGAGATAAGGTGAAAGTAAAAGTAACTGCAGTGAAAGATGGAAAACTGAGCCTGAGTATCAAAGAAGCAACTGATATGATGGCAAAAGAAGTGGAAGAAGAGGAAATAGAAATCCCACAGTCCGGAGAAGAGGCAACCACATCTCTGGGATCTTTATTTGCAAATATTAAACTGAATTAATATAAAGTGCAGATTTGGACGATTAAGACAATCGCCCAAAATGAAAATCTTCTGTAGAGCGTGTTTGAAAAGTAGACCCGAAATAAAAAACTCTGTTTACAGATGAAAAGTGTGCAGAGGTCAGCTGAATTTTGGAAGGAAGAATGTGAATGAAGAATCAGAAAGTATTTGTAATGGGACATAAGAATCCGGATACGGATTCTATTTGTTCGGCAATTGCTTACGCAGATATCAAAAACAGAACCACCCAGACCAAGCGTTATATTCCAAGACGCGCCGGCAGATCAATGAAGAGACCCAGTATGTACTGAATCGTTTTGGCGTACAGCCCCCGGCTTATCTGGGAAATATCGGAACGCAGGTAAAAGATATGGATATCCGTCCAAAACCGGATGCAGACCGTACCATGTCCCTGAAAAATGCCTGGGATATGATGCAGAATAAAGGCATTGTGACCCTTCCCATCTGTAACAGCGAGGATGAGCTGGAGGGAATTGTAACAATCGGCGATATTGCTGATGTTTACATGGATACCAAGGACAGCTATCTTCTTTCAAATGCCAGAACCCAGTATAACAAGATCAGGGATACTCTTGACGGTGAAATCGTAGAAGGAAACGGTCACGGTTATTTTACCAAAGGGAAAATCCTTATTGGAACTGCTGATCCGGAGGTAATGAAGAACTATATCGAAGAAAATGATATGGTTATTCTTGGAAACCGTGAGGAAGATCAGTTAAAGGCAATAGAGTTGAATGTAAGCTGCATTATTGTAGGAATGAGTATTCAGGTAAGTGAGAAGGTAATAAAGAAAGCTCAGGAGAGACAGATCATCATTATCTCTTCTCCATATGATACCTACACAATTGCCCGCATGATCAACCAGAGTATTCCGGTAAATTATGTGATGAAAAAAGATAATCTGGTAACTTTTAATACTGAAGATTTCACAGATGATATTCAGGATGTTATGATCAAGCACCGCCATCGTGCATTCCCTGTTATCAATAAGCGGGGAAAATGTGTGGGAACCATTTCCAGACGAAATTTCCTTGACATGCACAAGAAACAGGTAATTCTGGTAGATCATAATGAGAAAGACCAGGCTGTTGATAACATTGAGAAAGCAGAGATTCTGGAGATCATTGACCATCATAAGCTTGGTTCTCTGGAAACTATGAAGCCGATTAATTTCAGAAATGAGCCAGTTGGATGTACTGCGACAATCCTTTACCGGATTTATGACGAGCAGCGACTGGAGATTCCGCCTAAGATTGCAGGACTTCTCTGTGCAGCCATTATTTCCGATACCTTAATGTTCCGTTCCCCAACCTGCACCCAGCAGGACAAGATCGCAGCAAGTGCGCTTGCACTGATCGCGGACATTAAGATTGAAGATTTCGCAAGAGAAATGTTCAAGGCTGGAAGCAATCTGAAGGATAAAGCACCTGAAGAAATTTTCTATCAGGATTACAAGAAATTTATTGCAGAAGGAAATGTGGCTTTTGGTGTTGGACAGATCAGTTCCATGGACGAGGAAGAACTTCAGGAGATCAAAGTTCGCCTGAAACCATTTATGGTAAGCGAGTGCGGACGCCATGGAATTACCCGTGTTTACTTTATGTTAACCAATATTATGGACGAGTCCTCAGATGTAATTTATTACGGCGAGGGCAGCGAGGAAATGGGAAAAATCGCATTTCAGCAGGAACCGGAGGATAAGTGCTTCCACCTGAAAGGCGTGGTTTCCCGTAAGAAACAGATGATCCCGGCTATGATGGAAGCCGCACAGATCATGGCAAATGACTTTAACTGATAATAAAGATTTTCCCGGCAAAGAGGCTGTTAAAAGCTACTGCTCACAAAGTGAAAAGTAACGCAGAAGGTTCTTTGCACGGGAAATTTTCACATAAAAGAGGAGCAAAAATATGGCAAAACAGACCTGGAAACCAGGCAATATGCTTTACCCGCTTCCTGCTGTGATGGTCAGCGTTACAGATGGCGAGGGTAATGATAATATAATAACAGTAGCGTGGGCTGGCACCGTGTGTACCAACCCGCCAATGGTAAGCATCTCCGTTCGTCCCACCAGATTTTCTTACGATATGATCTGCAAGACAAAGGAATTTGTTCTGAACCTTACCACAGAAGAGCTTGCATACGCCACCGATTATTGTGGCGTGCGGTCCGGCAGAGAGGTTGATAAATTTCAGGAGCTTCATCTTACCAAAGAAAAGGCGGATCAAGTGAAGGCACCAATGATCGGTGAAGCTCCTGTAAATATTGAATGTAAAGTTAAGAAAATTGAGAAGCTTGGTTCTCATCACATGTTCCTTGCGGAAGTAGTTGCAGTGCATGCGGACGAAGCCTATATGGATAAAAATAATAAATTTCAGCTGAATCAGTCAAAACTGATGGTATATTCCCATGGAGAATATCTGGGACTTGGAAAGAAACTGGGCACCTTTGGATATAGCGTAAAAAAAGGAAAAAAGCATAATCAGAAACTTAAAAATCACCCATTAAAAAACCGAACTCAGTAACAATTTTTCAACGAACTCAGTAACAATTTTTTAATGTGATTGCAATAATGGCTCTTATGTGTTATTATTTAAAGGAGTATCGAATGAAAATGAATAATATAACATTAATTGGAATGCCCGGTGCAGGTAAAAGCACACTGGGCGTTGTTCTTGCGAAAATACTTGGATACGAATTTTTAGATTCAGACCTTTTAATACAAAAAGAAGAAAAAAGACGTCTTTATCAGATCATTGATGAAGAAGGAGAAGAAGGTTTCAAGACCATTGAGAATCGCGTAAATGCGTCGATTGATACAGAGAATACTGTAATTGCTACTGGGGGAAGTGTGGTATATTGCAGTGAAGCCATGGAACACTTGAAATCAATTGGGAAGGTAGTTTACCTCAGCCTTTCTCTGGAGTCTCTTGAGAAACGGCTTGGAAATCTTAAGAAGCGGGGAGTTCTTCTGAAAGAAGGACAGACCTTGAAGAGTTTATATGAGGAGCGAGTTCCCTTATACGAGAAATATGCAGACATTGTGGTAGATGAAGAAGGGAAAGATTTGGAAGCAAGTCTGCAGGCACTTTTGGAAACACTACAGACAGGGGTTATTAAGTAACTGTAGATTGTTACTATTCGCGGAATGCGTCACGCTGAACGAAGTGAAGAGTAACTGTAAATCAGAGGAGGGCTGTCAGGTTATTGTAGAGAAATTGACAATAGCCTTTTTGGCTCGCGGAGTAAGAATAATAGAGGTGTATTATGGAACAGTATGTGATTAAAGGTGGAAATCCGCTTGTTGGTGAAGTAGAGATAGCAGGTGCAAAGAATGCAGCGCTGGCTATTTTATCCGCAGCCATTATGACGGATGAGACAATTCTCATCGAGAATCTGCCTGACGTCAGAGACATCAACGTTTTACTGGAGGCAATAGCTGGCATCGGAGCACAGGTTGACAGAATCAATAAGTCAACTGTTAAGATCAATGGCTCTACCATTGGTGATGTAAGTGTAGATTATGAGTATATTAAGAAGATCCGTGCATCTTACTATCTTCTTGGCGCATTACTTGGCAAATATAAAAGAGCAGAAGTTCCTCTTCCAGGTGGCTGCAATATCGGAAGCCGTCCGATTGACCAGCATCTGAAAGGTTTCAGAGCCCTTGGTGCGAAAGTTGATATTCTTCATGGAGCCATTGTTGCCGAGGCATCTAATCTTCATGGAAGCCATATTTTCCTGGATGTAGTTTCTGTAGGAGCAACCATCAATATTATGATGGCAGCATCTCTTGCACCAGGACGTACGATTATTGAGAATGCTGCCAGAGAGCCACATGTAGTAGACGTTGCCAACTTCCTGAACAGCATGGGAGCCAATATCAAAGGCGCTGGTACAGATGTGATCCGTATCAAGGGTGTTGAGAAGCTTCACCGCACAGAGTATTCCATCATTCCGGACCAGATCGAGGCAGGAACCTTTATGTTCGCTGCAGCAGCTACCGGTGGGGATGTCACAGTTAAGAATGTAATTCCAAAGCATCTCGAAGCTACTACAGCCAAGCTTGAGGAAATCGGATGTGAAGTTCAGGAGTTTGATGATGCCGTACGTGTACGTGCAGTGGGCAGACTTCATCGCACTCATGTGAAGACCCTTCCATATCCGGGATATCCGACTGATATGCAGCCGCAGATTGCGGTTACCCTTGCACTTGCAGAGGGAACCAGCATCGTAACTGAGAGTATTTTTGAGAATCGCTTCAAATATGCAGACGAGCTTTCCAGAATGGGAGCTTGTATTAAGGTTGAAGGCAATTCCGCAATTATTGATGGCGTGAATAAGCTTACTGGTGCAAGAGTAAGCGCACCGGACCTTCGTGCAGGGGCAGCTCTTGTTATTGCAGGACTGGCAGCAGAGGGAATCACCATTGTGGATGATATTGTTTACATCCAGCGTGGCTATGAGAATTTCGAAGAGAAGCTTCGCAGCCTTGGCGCAGAGATCGAGAGAGTTTCCAGTGAGAAGGATATTCAGAAATTCCGCCTGCGTGTAGGGTGAATTGTTAATTTCAGATCGCAGCCTGACAGCCGTGATTTGTTAAGTATCAGATTTGATTTGGTGTTACTGTTCACTGGTAACGTTCCGCGAGGCGTTTTTTGTGAACAAAGTTCACAGAAAACCCGAGAATTGCGGCGCGAAATCATGCGAATGCATGATTTCTGTGCATCGCGAAGCGCGTTACTGTGAATGGAGTGAACAGTAACGATCTGGTGAAAAATAGTCATAAGACGTTAAATGTCTATTGACAATTATAAGCAATCAGTATATTGTATTGCTTGCAACAGGAAAACTGAAGAATAGCCTTTTATTCAGAGTGGTGGAGATACATAGGATCTATGAAGCCACGGCAACCCCTCGAAAGAGAGGAAGGTGCCAACCTGAGCGAGTGATCGAACAATAAGAGGATTGTTTATATAAAAAGTCATTTATAAGACAGTCCGCTTGTCCGGGCTGTTCTTTTTTTCGCGGAAAACATACAATGCAGCGATAGATATTAGCTGTTTTGGAAATTTTCGCTCCATCGAAGAAAGGGAAAAACAAAAGAATGGAAAACAAAGAAAAAATCTTATTTACTTCCGAATCTGTAACTGAAGGTCATCCGGATAAAATCTGTGATGCCATTTCTGATGCCATCCTGGATGCTCTGATCGCACAGGATCCGATGAGCCGTGTAGCTTGCGAGACTGCAACTACAACAGGTCTTGTTCTGGTTATGGGTGAGATCACTTCCAAGGCAAATATCGATATCCAGTCAATCGTAAGAGAGACAATCCGCGAGATTGGTTATACTCGTGGAAAATTCGGATTCGATGCTGATACATGTGCGGTAATCACAGCACTTGATAAACAGTCTGCTGATATTGCAATGGGTGTTGATAAAGCACTTGAGCAGAAAGAGAATCAGATGGATGAGGACGAGCTTGACTCTATTGGAGCTGGTGACCAGGGAATCCAGTTTGGTTATGCTTCCAACGAGACAGAAGAATACATGCCATACGCAATCAACATGGCACACAAACTTTCTCGTCAGCTGACAAAAGTCCGTAAAGATGGCACTCTGAAATATTTAAGACCAGATGGAAAAACTCAGGTAACAGTTGAGTATGATGAGAATGGCAAACCAAGCCGTATTGATGCAGTTGTTTGCTCCACTCAGCATGACCCGGATGTTACACAGGAGCAGATTCATGCAGACATCAAGAAATACGTATTTGATGAGATCATCCCGGCAGACATGGTAGATGAGGATACGAAATACTTTATCAACCCGACCGGACGTTTCGTTATCGGTGGACCAAACGGCGACAGCGGTCTTACAGGACGTAAGATTATTGTTGATACTTATGGCGGAACAGGACGTCACGGCGGCGGTGCTTTCTCCGGAAAAGACTGCACAAAGGTTGACCGTTCTGCAGCTTATGCAGCACGTTATGTTGCAAAGAACATTGTTGCAGCAGGTCTTGCTGACAAGTGCGAGATCCAGCTTTCCTATGCAATTGGTGTTGCACATCCGACTTCTATTCATGTAGAAACATTTGGCACAGGTAAAGTATCTGATGCGAAACTGGTAGAGATCATCCGTGAGAACTTTGACCTTCGTCCGGCTGGAATCATCAAAATGCTTGATCTCCGCCGCCCGATCTACAAACAGACTTCTGCATACGGACATTTCGGCCGTACAGATGTAGATCTTCCGTGGGAGCATCTGGACAAGGTTGATGATCTGAAGAAATATCTTGCGTAAAATTTGGTTAAAAGAAAATGGCTTGTATTGAAGCCTGCTTGAAAATTCCATATTAAAGTTAGAGCCTGGAAGAGACTGGTATATAGCAGAAGAAGTCTTTTCCAGGTTTTTTATGTTGAAAAACTGAATATTATAGAGCTATTTTTTATAGAAAATTAAGAGATGAAATCAGAGCTTTATGCTATAATCTATATAAATCCGGTGAAGCAGCTTCATACGACAGGGAAGCTGTTGAAAATTTCCGTAAAAAGAAGAAAAAGGATAGAACTGTTATGAAGCTAAAAACAAGAATCATTCTGGGATTCACCATGATCATTCTTATGCCTCTGCTTCTGTTTGCCGCCACTTTGTATGGATTCAGCCAGTCACAGGCGCAGAAAACACAGGCAGTGACTGAGAGCGATGGAACAGTATATGATATTTCCATAACAGACTCAGCCGACAGTCAGGGCAGGGTACATGTAATGGCCAAGGATTTGTTTATCAGTGCGTTTGTAATCCTGATCTCCGTTGCTTTGGTAGTTGGTCTTTGGGTATATCGCAGCATTGCCGTTCCATTGGTTAAATTAAAAAAAGCGACGCAGAATATAAAAGAGGGCAACCTGGATTTCGTTCTGGATGTAGAAGGAAAAGACGAATTTTCTGAGCTCTGTCAGGATTTCGAGGAAATGCGCCGCCGTCTGAAAGAATCTACAGAAGAAAAAAGCCTTATAGAAAAAGAGAACAGAGAGCTGATCAGCAACATTTCCCATGATTTGAAAACTCCGATCACAGCAGTGAAAGGATATGTAGAGGGAATCATGGATGGCGTGGCAGACACCCCTGAGAAAATGGACCGCTATGTCCGCACCATCTACAACAAGACAAATGAGATGGATCATCTGATCAACGAGCTGACTTTTTATTCCAAAATCGATACCAACCGCATTCCTTATACTTTCAGCAAACTAAATGTGGAAGATTATTTTGAAGACTGTTCAGAGGAAGTTGGTCTGGAACTTGAGACCAGGGGAATTGAGCTGGTTTATGCCAACTATGTGGAAAAAGATGTTATGGTAATTGCCGATGGGGAGCAGATCCGCCGTGTTATCCATAACATTATCAGCAACGCTATCAAATATATGGACAAGCCTAAAGGAATCATTCAGATCCGAATCAAGGATGTGGGTGATTTTATCCAGATTGAGATTGAGGACAATGGAAAAGGTATTGGCCCGAAGGATCTGCCTTATATTTTCGACCGTTTTTACCGTACAGATGTTTCACGAAATTCTTCCAAAGGCGGAAGCGGAATCGGTCTTTCCATTGTAAAAAAAATTCTGGAGGACCATGGGGGAAAAGTATGGGCCACAAGCCGTCTTGGAATCGGCACGATCATGTATTTTGTACTTAGAAAATACCAGGAGGTACCAATGAAATGAGCAGAATTCTGATCATTGAAGATGAAGAAGCAATTGCAGAGCTTGAGAAAGACTATCTGGAGCTCTCTGGATTTGAAGTTATAATCTGCAACAGAGGCGATCTGGGGCTTAATATGGCACTGAAAGAAGATTTTGACCTGATTATTCTGGATCTGATGCTGCCGGAGATAGACGGGTTTGAAATCTGCCGCCAGGTAAGAGAAGCTAAGAATACTCCGATCATTATGGTTTCCGCGAAGAAAGATGATATTGACAAGATCCGCGGTCTTGGACTTGGGGCTGACGATTACATGACTAAGCCATTTAGCCCAAGCGAGCTTGTTGCCAGAGTAAAGGCACATATGGATCGCTATAATCGTCTGATCGGCTCCACCACGCAAAAGAACGATATTATTGAGATTCGTGGAATCAAGATCGACAAGACTGCCCGCCGCGTCTGGGTAAATGGCGAGGAGAAAACTTTTACCACCAAGGAATTTGATCTGCTCACATTCCTGGCCCAGAATCCAAACAGAGTTTTTACAAAGGAAGAGCTTTTCAGGGAAATCTGGGATATGGAATCGGTAGGTGATATTGCCACAGTTACGGTTCATATCAAGAAAATCCGTGAGAAAATTGAGTATAATAATGCCAAGCCGCAGTATATCGAGACCATCTGGGGCGTGGGATACAGATTTAAAGTGTGATAATTTCTGAGAAAATTGAGAGGTAAAATGAGAAGACTATATAAAGAATTGGAGAACTACGGCAAATCCGACTTTTATCCTTTCCATATGCCTGGTCACAAGCGGAATAAGGCGTGCATAGAGGGGGATTTTCCTATTGAACGTGATATTACAGAAATAGACGGATTCGACGATCTGCATCATTCTGAGGGAATTTTACTTGAAGCGCAGAATGCTTTATCCAGAATGTACGGCACCAGGAAAAGTTTTTTCAGTGTCAACGGAAGTACGGCAGGAATTCTTACTGCCATTTCCGCATCTGTGAAAAAGGGTGGACAGATTCTGGTGGCCAGAAACTGTCACAAGGCTGTTTACCACGCAATTTACCTTCGGGAACTGGTTCCCACATATATTTATCCACAATCTGACAACGATTTGGGGATAAATGGTTCAATTTCCGTATCCCGTGTGGAAAGATATCTTGAGGAAAATCCGAAAATTGAAGCAGTCCTTATTACATCGCCTACTTATGATGGTGTGGTTTCAGATGTGCGCAAGATTGCGGAAACTGCCCACAAACATGGAATTCCGCTGATCGTGGATGAAGCCCACGGCGCTCATTTCAGATTCTCTGACTATTTTCCTGTTTCAGCAGCAGATCTGGGAGCAGATGTGGTGATCCAGAGCTTTCACAAAACATTGCCGGCCATGACCCAGACTGCAGTGCTTCATCTGTGCAGTGAACGTGTAAGTGAGAAGCTGATCCGCAGATTTCTTGGAATTTATGAGACCAGCAGTCCGTCTTATATACTTATGTCCAGTCTGGATGCCTGTGTGGCGAAGCTGGAAAAAGACAGCGGACGATTATTTGATGAATTTACGGAAAATCTGGAAGCCGCCCGCAGACAGCTTGGTCAGCGCAGGTATATACGTCTGTTACAGACACCGGAAGAGACTGGGGAAGAAAAGGACGAACAGGGCACAACAGAAATATTTGATTATGACCGCTCTAAGCTGATTCTGTCCACATTGCACAGCAGTTTAAATGGTCCGGAACTTGCGGGAATCCTTCGAAGAAAATATCATTTGGAAGTTGAGATGACTACAGAGAATTATGTGCTTGCGCTGGCAGCAGTTGGAGACACCAGGGAAGGATTCCGGAGGCTTTGCAAAGCTATAGAAGAAATCGACAGACAGGAAGCTGAACTGGCAGAGAAGAGCAGGAATATAACAGAGAAAATAGCTGTTGGAAATTCAGATTATGTACCGGAAGTGGAAAGGCAGAAGTGTGTTAAATGTAATTCTGAAGATTGTGAAAGATGTGAAAAAAAGGATACCCGCAGCGATGGCTTGCGAAATGAAAAATATGCCTGCAAGTGTGGTCCTATGAAGCAGCTTATGTCCATTTCCAGGGCAATGGATGCCCCATCCCAGCTTTGTCTTCTGGAAGAAAGTGCAGGGAAAATTGCCGCAGAATTTGTATATCTTTATCCGCCGGGGATTCCCATTATTGTTCCAGGCGAACAGATTACTGGACTTTTTACAAGGAATGTGAGAAGATATATGGAACAGGGACTGAATCTTCACGGTCTTTGCGGAGAAAATAACGAAACAATAAGCGTAGTAAAGGAGCAGGCAGAGGTGTAACCCCTGCCTGATACATTATGGGAAAAATATTTTACATTATGGGAAAAAGCGCATCTGGTAAGGATCATATATATGCCAGGCTGGCAGCACATGAGGGATTGGGACTTAAGAAGCTGGTTCTTTATACTACCCGCCCAATCCGTGCAGAGGAAGAGAATGGTAAACAGTACTATTTCGTGGATGATAAAAAGCTGGAAGAATTTCGAAGCAGCGGAAATCTGATCGAGGCCAGAGCTTATCATACAGTACATGGAATCTGGAACTATTTTACAGCAGATGACGGTCAGGTGGATTTGGAAAATGCTGACTATCTGGGAATCGGTACACTTGAATCTTATGTGAAAATGAGAGAATACTATGGAAAAGAGAATGTTTGTCCTGTTTATATCGAAGTGGAGGACGGAGAGCGTCTTGCAAGAGCATTGAAAAGAGAGCGTGGTCAGGAGATACCCCGCTATGAGGAAATGTGCAGAAGATTTCTTGCAGATCAGGAGGATTTTTCCGAAGAAAAAATTGCTGCTGCCGGGATTACGAGAAAATTCCAGAATGTTGATCTGGAAGAATGTGTAGAGGAAATTGCTGAATATATCAGACAGGCATAATGTGCATCGCGAAGCGTGTGACTGTGAACGGAGTGAGCAGTAACATTTTTGATTGATAAGTGAATAAATTCACAAAAAACTATAGCATGATTTTGTCGTACATGATAGAATTAAAGGGTAAATACATTTAGAGTGTATTTGTACAAAATAAGCTATGCAGGGTTGCTGACCGCAGCCTTTGACAATAGCGAAAATGATAGGGTGAGGTGATTCCGATGTTAGGGTTTAACGACATTATAGGACATGAAGAGATAATCAGACATTTGAAGAATGCCATACAGACAGAGAAAGTGTCCCATTCGTATATTTTTACAGGTGACCCTGGTTCTGGAAAGAAATTGCTGGCAGGAACCTATGCGATGACATTGCAGTGTGAAGAGGGCGGTACGGAGCCTTGCGGACATTGTGATTCCTGCAAGAAGGCAATCGGTAAGAATCACCCGGATATCATTATGGTGACCCATGAGAAGCCAAATGTGATTACAATTGACGAAATTAGGGAACAGATTATCAATGATGTGGATATTAAGCCATACTGCAGCCCATACAAGATTTATATTGTGGCAAATGCAGAGCTGATGAATCCCCAGGCACAGAATGCTCTTCTGAAGACCATTGAAGAGCCGCCGGAATATGCAGTTATCATGCTTCTCACAAGCAATATTGATGCTCTGCTGCCGACCATTCGTTCCAGATGTGTACGTCTGGATCTGAAGGTTGTAGATGACGGTCTGGTAAAGAAGTACCTGATGGAGCATCTCCATATACCGGATTATCAGGCTGAGATCGATGCTTCCTATGCTCATGGCAGTATTGGCAGAGCGAAACAGGTAGCTACTTCCCAGGAGTTTGCAGATATGACCCAGAATGCACTCCGCATCCTGAAGAATGCAGACGGAATGGAAGTATATGAGCTTACAGAAGCAATCAAGGAGCTTTCCAATGACAAGCAGAACATCAGTGACTATCTGGATCTTTTCCAGTTCTGGTTCCGTGATGTACTGATGTTTAAGGCTACACGGGAAGTTGATAATCTTGTATTTAAGCAGGAAATAAATTATATAAGGGAACAGGCAAGCCAGCGTTCCTATGAGAACCTGGAGAAGATTCTGGATGCACTGGAGAAAACAAAAGTACGTCTTCGTGCCAATGTAAATACAGAACTTGCTCTTGAGCTTCTGTTCCTTACAATCAGGGAGAAATAGAATGGCAAAAGTAGTAGGCGTAAGATTTCGGAATGTAGGTAAGATCTATTACTTCAATCCGAAGAACTATAAAGTGAAACCGGGCGATCATGTAATTGTGGAGACTGCCCGCGGTGTTGAGTATGGAAAGGTGGTGCTTGCACCTAAGGATGTGGTGGATGACCAGGTGGTACATCCTTTGAAGGAAGTGCTTCGTGTGGCTACCAAAGACGATGATGAAAGAGAGAAGTATAACAGGGAGCGTGAGAGGGACGCTTTCAAGATCTGCCAGAAGAAGATTCGCGAGCATGGACTTGAGATGAAGCTGATTGACGCAGAGTATACTTTTGATAACAATAAAGTGTTGTTTTACTTTACAGCAGACGGCAGAATTGATTTTCGCCAGCTGGTAAAGGATCTTGCATCTATTTTTAAGACAAGAATTGAACTTCGCCAGATTGGTGTAAGAGATGAAACAAAAATTCTTGGAGGAATCGGTATCTGCGGCAGATGTCTCTGCTGTCATACTTATCTTTCCGAGTTTGCACCTGTATCCATCCGAATGGCCAAGGAACAGAATCTCTCTCTGAACCAGACGAAGATTTCAGGTGTATGCGGAAGACTGATGTGCTGTCTGAAGAATGAGCAGGAGACCTATGAGGAGCTGAATCGCAGACTTCCGGGAATCGGAGATACGGTAACTACTCCAGACGGAATCCAGGGCAATGTACAGAGTGTAAATGTACTCCGCCAGCTTGTAAAGGTAGTAGTAGAAATTGGTGATGAGAAAGAAATTCAGGAATTCCCTGTAGGCGAACTGAAATTCCGTTCCAGAAAAAAGAAAGTAAAAGTCTCTGAACAGGAATTAAAGGAACTGAAGGATCTTGAAGATAAAAAGGGAGATTCCAAATTAGATGATTAATGATCTTGTGAAGGAGAATGAGCGGGTAGATGATCTGCAGAATGGCTATTATATCATTCAGGATCCCCGGAAATTCTGCTTCGGTATGGACGCTGTTCTTTTATCTGGGTTTGCCAGAGTGAAGAAGGGAGAGAAGGTTCTCGATATGGGAACGGGAACTGGTATTATTCCGGTACTCCTTGCTTCCAAGACTGTGGGAGAGCATTTCACAGGTCTGGAAATCCAGGAAGAGTGTGCTGAAATGGCGGCAAGAAGTGTGAAATACAATAACCTGGAGGACAGGGTCAGTATCAGACAAGGTGATATTAAGGAGGCTGTCAGTATTTTCGGGGCAGCTTCTTTTCATGTTGTCACCTGCAATCCGCCCTATATGATCGGGCAGCATGGACTGACCAATCCGCATATGCCAAAGGCAATCGCCCGACATGAGATCCTTTGTACTCTTGAGGATGTGGTAAGCCAGGCTTCGAAGCTTCTTGAAGACAGAGGACGTTTTTACATGGTACACAGACCGTTCAGACTGACAGAAATTATGCAGGTTTTGACGAAATATAAGCTGGAGCCTAAGCGTATGCAGCTTGTTTATCCATACATTGACAGGGAGCCTAATATGGTGCTCATAGAAGCCCTGAAAGGCGGCAATTCCCGGATTACTGTGGAAAGACCGCTGATCGTGTATGAGAAGCCGGGAGTCTATACAAAGGACATTCTGGAAATGTACGATATGATTTAAAAAGATCGCAAATAAAAAATGAAAAACAGATGATTGCAGAAGGGAGAAAAATATGAGTGGTAAATTATATCTATGTGCCACGCCAATCGGAAATCTGGAGGATATTACGCTTCGCGTGCTCCGTGTTCTGAAGGAAGTGGATCTGATCGCTGCGGAAGACACCCGCAACAGTATCAAGCTTCTCAATCATTTTGACATAAAAACTCCAATGACCAGTTACCATGAGTACAACAAAGTGGAGAAAGCCTACACCCTCATTGAGAAAATGCAGGAGGGTCTGAATGTGGCTCTGATCACAGATGCGGGAACACCTGGAATTTCTGACCCAGGGGAAGTATTGGCTGCTATGTGTTACGATGCCGGAATTGAAGTAACTTCGCTTCCAGGCCCGGCAGCATGCATCACGGCTCTTACCCTGTCCGGACTTTCCACCCGCAGATTTGCATTCGAGGCCTTTTTACCTCCGGATAAAAAAGAGAGGAAAGCCATTCTGGAAGAGTTGAAAAACGAAACCCGCACCATCATCCTTTATGAGGCACCCCATCACTTGGTTGGTACCCTGCAGGAATTGTACCAGGCTCTTGGAAACCGCAGAATGACTCTTTGCCGTGAGCTTACCAAGAAGTATGAAACGGCATTTCGGACAACAATCGAAGATCTGATTGCTTTTTACAAAGATCAGAAGCCCCTTGGAGAGTGTGTCCTGGTGATCGAGGGCAGAAGCCGAAAGGAAATGGAACAGGAGTCACAGGAATCCTGGAGAGACATCTCCATTGAGGAACATATGGCGATTTATGAGAATCAGGGGATCGCACGCAAAGAGGCAATGAAGATGGTTGCAAAGGATCGAGGTGTGACAAAAAGAGATATTTACCAGGCGCTTTTGCTGCAAAAATAGAGAAGAAACTGTTCTGGCAGGTGTTATTCCTGACAAGCAGACATATAGGGGGAGATAAGGCGTATTTTGACGGATATCCGTTGAAAATACGCCGTTTTTTTACATCTTGAAATGGCTTTTAACTGGCAAAAACGGGGATTTTGTGCTATAATAAATCTGTATTTTTATGCGCAAAAACAGGAATGAGATTTGGCAGCAGAAATGAGCCGTAAATTCCTGTAACTTTTTAATAGATCATAACAGGAGGAATATCATGGGCGAAACAAATACAGAATACGGAGCGGACCAAATCCAGATTCTGGAGGGTCTGGAAGCCGTACGTAAGAGACCTGGTATGTACATTGGAAGTACATCCAGCCGTGGTCTCCATCATCTTGTATACGAAATCGTGGACAATGCCGTAGATGAGGCACTGGCTGGTTACTGTACAGAAATAAATGTAGCGATCAATCCTGATAACTCCATCACAGTTGTAGACAATGGACGAGGCATTCCGGTAGGAATCAATCATAAAGCCGGCATTCCAGCTGTAGAGGTGGTATTTACCATTCTTCATGCCGGCGGTAAGTTTGGCGGTGGAGGATACAAGGTATCAGGAGGTCTTCACGGAGTAGGTGCATCCGTTGTTAATGCACTTTCTGAATGGCTTGAAGTATCAATCTGCAGAGATGGAAAGAGATATGAGCAGCGTTACGAGCGTGGTAAGACAATGTATCCGCTTAAGGAAGTTGGAGAATGTGGTGATTCTACCGGAACTACTGTTACTTTTCTCCCGGACAAGCAGATATTCGAGGAGACTGTATACGATTACGATATCCTGAAACAGCGTCTCCGTGAAATGGCTTTTCTTACCAAAGGTCTGAAGATCATTCTTACTGACAAGCGGGAAGGTATGGAAAGGGAGAAAACTTTCCACTATGAAGGTGGTATCCGTGAATTTGTAACTTATCTGAACAGAAGTAAAGAAGCTCTTTATCCGGAGATCATTTACTGCGAGGGTGAGAAGGACGGTGTGGCGGTTGAAGTTGCCATGCAGCACAATGATTCTTATACAGAGAATACTTACGGATTTGTAAACAATATTAATACTCCTGAAGGCGGTACCCATATTACCGGTTTCAGAAATGCCATTACAAACACATTTAACGATTACGCCAGAAAGAATAAGCTTCTCAAGGACAGCGAGCCAAACCTTTCCGGTGATGATATCCGAGAAGGCCTGACAGCTATTGTCAGCGTTAAAATTGGCAATCCGCAGTTTGAAGGCCAGACGAAGCAGAAACTTGGCAACAGTGAGGCCAGAGGAGCTGTGGACAGTGTTGTAAGCAAACAGCTTGAGATTTTTCTGGAACAGAATCCTGCTGTAGCCAAGGCGACCGTAGAGAAGTCTGTACTTGCCCAGAGAGCCAGAGAGGCAGCGCGTAAGGCACGAGATCTTACAAGAAGGAAGTCTGCCCTTGACAGTATGTCCCTTCCAGGCAAGCTTGCCGATTGCTCGGACAAGAATCCGGAAAATTGCGAAATCTATATCGTAGAGGGAGATTCTGCGGGTGGTTCTGCGAAGACAGCACGTAACCGTGCTACACAGGCTATTCTTCCTCTTCGTGGAAAAATCCTGAACGTAGAGAAAGCCCGTCTGGACAAGATTTATGCAAACAAAGAGATCAAGCTATGATCACAGCCTTTGGCACTGGTATTCATGATGATTTCGATATTTCCAAACTGAGATATCACAAGATCATCATTATGACTGATGCCGATGTTGACGGTGCCCACATTGCCACACTGCTTCTTACATTCCTGTACAGATTTATGCCGGAACTGATCAAGCAGGGCTATGTATATCTGGCACAGCCGCCGCTGTACAAGATCGAGAAGAACAAGAAGGTATGGTATGCTTATGATGACGATGAGCTGAATGCCATCCTTACAGAGATAGGACGAGACTCCAACAATAAGATCCAGCGTTACAAAGGTCTGGGAGAGATGGATGCAGAGCAGCTTTGGGAAACTACCATGGATCCGGAGAAGCGTATTCTTCTCCGCGTTACAATGGATGAGGCAGCTACCTCCGAAATTGACCTTGTATTTACCACACTTATGGGTGACAAGGTAGAACCAAGACGTGAATTTATCGAAGAGAATGCACGCTTTGTAAAGAATCTGGATATCTAGGGGAGATAGAACAATATGGATGACAAGATTTTTGACCAGGTCCATGATGTGGATCTGGAGAAAACCATGAAAGAATCTTACATCGAATATGCTATGAGCGTTATTGCTTCAAGAGCGCTTCCTGATGTAAGAGATGGTTTGAAACCGGTACAGCGTAGAGTGCTGTATTCTATGATCGAATTGAACAACGGTCCGGATAAGCCACATCGTAAATGTGCCCGTATCGTTGGTGATACCATGGGTAAGTATCATCCTCATGGTGACAGCTCTATTTACGGAGCACTTGTAAATATGGCACAGGACTGGTCTTTCCGCTATACTCTTGTTGACGGACATGGAACTTCGGTTCTGTGGACGGCGACGGCGCAGCTGCCATGCGATACACTGAGGCCCGCCTGAGCAAAATTTCCATGGAGATGCTTGCTGACATTAATAAAGATACTGTAGACTTCCAGCCAAACTTTGATGAAACTGAGAGAGAGCCAAAGGTGCTTCCTTCCAGGTTCCCGAACCTGCTGGTCAATGGTACTACAGGTATTGCTGTTGGTATGGCTACCAATATTCCGCCTCACAATCTTCGTGAGGTTATTAATGCTGTTGTAAAGATTATTGACAATACCATCGAGGAGCAGAGAGAAACCACAATTGAAGAGCTTCTTGACGTTGTAAAAGGCCCGGATTTCCCTACAGGAGCTACTATTCTCGGAAGAAGGGGAATCGAGGAGGCATACCGCACAGGCCGCGGAAAGATCCGTGTACGTGCAGTATCAAATATTGAGACCTTACCAAATGGAAAATCACGTATTATCGTCACGGAGCTTCCATATCTGGTAAATAAAGCCCGGCTGATCGAGAAGATCGCAGAGCTTGTCCGTGATAAAAAGATTGATGGAATTACCGACCTGAATGATCATTCCAGCCGTGAGGGAATGCGTATTTGTATTGACCTTCGTAAAGATGCCAATGCAAATGTTGTTCTGAATCAGCTGTACAAGCATACCCAGCTGCAGGATACTTTTGGCGTTATCATGCTTTGTGTGGTACCCCAGGGCGACAGCCTTGTACCAAAGGTACTGAATCTGAAAGCGCTTCTGGAGCATTATCTGGCTCATCAGGAGGACGTTGTTACCAGAAGAACCAAATATGATCTGAATAAAGCACAGGAACGTGCCCACATTTTGGAAGGCTTGCTGAAAGCCCTGGATAATATCGACGAAGTTATCAGGATCATTCGTGCTGCCCGCAACGTTCAGATTGCGAAGCAGGAATTGATGGACAGATTCGAACTGACGGATGTGCAGGCCCAGGCTATTGTAGATATGCGTCTGAGAGCTCTCACCGGTTTGGAAAGAGAGAAGCTGGAAGCAGAATATGCAGAATTAGAGGAGAAGATCCGCAAATTCCTGGCAATTCTTGCAGACAGAAATCTCCTTCTTCGTGTTGTAAGGGAAGAAATCCTCGCAATTGCTGACAAATACGGCGATGAGAGAAGAACTGCCATCGGATATGATGTCTATGATCTTTCCACAGAAGATCTGATTCCAAGGGAAAATACTGTCATTACTATGACAAAACTTGGTTATATCAAGAGAATGACTGTAGATAATTTCCGCAGCCAGAACAGAGGCGGACGTGGAATCAAGGGAATGCAGACCATAGATGACGATTATATCGAAGAACTGCTTATGACTACTACTCACCATTATCTGATGTTCTTTACCAATACAGGACGTGTATACAGACTAAAAGCATACGAGATCCCTGAGGCAGGAAGAACTGCAAGAGGTACTGCAATTGTCAATCTTCTGCAGCTTATGCCAGGTGAGCGCATTACATCTGTTATTCCTATGCGTAAATTCGAAGAAGGCAAGTATCTGGTTATGGCAACTAAGGCTGGTCTTGTGAAGAAGACACCTATGGAAGAATATGCAAATGTACGTAAGACAGGTCTTGTGGCAATCACACTTCGTGATGATGATGAGCTTATTGAAGTTAAGGCTACAGACGATACAAAAGATATTATGCTTGTGACGAAAGACGGTATGTGCATCCGTTTCAAGGAGACTGATGTAAGAAGTACCGGAAGAAGCTCCATGGGTGTTCGTGGTATGAATCTTGATCCTGGAGATGAGGTTGTGGCAATGCAGCTGAATTCTCAGGGAGATTACCTGCTTGTAGTATCTGAAAATGGTATGGGCAAACGTACAGCTATGAGTGAATTTACCTGCCAGAACCGTGGAGGTAAGGGTGTGAAGTGTTACAAGATCACCGAGAAAACCGGTAATGTGATTGGTGCTAAAGCTGTCAATGAAGAAAACGAGATTATGATGATCACTACAGAAGGAATCATTATTCGTATTACCTGTGCTGGAATTTCTATTCTTGGAAGAATCACTTCCGGAGTGAAGCTGATCAATCTGGATGAGGGTGTAACAGTGGCAAGTCTTGCCAAGGTTCGCGAGAAAGCAGAGGGAAATACGGAGAACGGCAGCAGTGAGGAGCCGACTGAGGAGACTGAGGAAGTTTTTGAAGAAGAGGATTCACAGGATACAAATGATGCAGAATAAAGGAATCTGTGAAGTATGAAAAAAAGAACCAGAATTTTAATCCTGGGTATTGCATGATGTTTATCATGGCAATGTCCGGATGCGGCGTAAATCATAAATCGCCGGAGGGAGTAGTGGAAGCCCTCATAAAGAATTATGTAAGCGGAAGTGAGAAGAAGGTGAAGCAGTGTTATTCTCAGGAAAAGGATACCAATGAACTTCTGCAGAATGAGATTGATGCTACTTTGAAATATTTTGCTGCTCATAATCCAACAAAAGTAAAGGTGGAACAGTGCGATATTCTTTCCGAAAACGGTGACTATACTTACGTGTACATTATTTACAATCTGGTATTGGAAAATGACCAGGAGTATCCATGCGTAGGAACCTATATGACGGAGAAAAAAGATGGTAAATACTATGTAATGTCACCTTCCGAGATCACAGATGATCTGCGGAATCAGGCTGCGGATGACTATGCCAAGTTTATGACTGCAGATTCTTATAAGACTTATACGAAAGCATACAATGTATTTATCAAAAAGAACCCGGGGTATGAGGAGAAAATTGCAAATAAGCTGGATGCAGAGTAGAAGGGAGGCTGCTGCAGGATGATTGAATCTTGCAGTGGCCCTTTTTCATATCGTGATTTGATATGGAATCGAAAAATATTTTTATCGCACTGGGGAGTTTTGCATAGAGGAAAGGAGCTTGGAAATGAAAAGAATCATTGTAATGGTACTGAAGAATATTATATTCGTACCATATTATTGGATTATGCTGAACTGGTATGCTGCGCATGTGGATAAATACACAGAGGAACAGCGTTATGCCATGTTGAAAAAAATTGACCATGCAGCTAATCGTGGAGGAAATCTTCATATAGATGGCCATGGAGTAGAAAATATACCTTCGCAAAATGGATTTATGTTTTATCCTAATCACCAGGGATTATATGACGTGCTTGCCATAATGGAGGTCTGCCCGGTACCTTTTTCAGTAGTTGCAAAGAAGGAAGTTGGAAATGTACCGTTTTTGAAGCAGGTATTTTCATGTATGAAGGCATTTTTGATTGACAGGGAAGATATTAAACAATCTATGCAGGTGATCATTAATGTAACGAAAGAAGTAAAAGCAGGAAGAAATTATCTTATTTTTGCAGAAGGGACCAGAAGCAAAAATGGAAACCATCCTCAGGAATTTAAAGGCGGAAGTTTTAAGGCTGCCATGAAAGCAAAATGTCCGATTGTACCGGTTGCATTGATTGATTCTTATAAAGCATTTGATACCGGTTCTGCAAAAATGCTGAATGTTCAAGTGCATTTTCTGAAGCCCATGGAATATGAAGAATATAAAGATATGAAATCAACTGAGATTGCCGCAGAGGTAAAAAGAAGAATTGAAGAGACTATCCGGGCGAATGAAAATAAATAAAAAAACTTAAAAAAGATATTGACAAGAAGTGATCTTTTAAGTATAATAACAAATGCGCTACGAAAGATGCGCAACTCCACAATTTAACATTGGTTAAGTAGTTCGGAGACTGGAGAAGTACTCAAGAGGCCGAAGAGGTGCCCCTGCTAAGGGTATAGGTCGTTAACGCGGCGCGAGGGTTCAAATCCCTCCTTCTCCGCTTTTGATTTTTTAAAATTTTAAATTTAAAAAAATCAAAAAAGTGGTTGACAAAGCTTTCTACTTGTGGTAAAGTAGACAAGTCGTCAATAAAGACAAAAAACTTCATCAAAAAAGTTTTGAAAAAACTTAAAAAAGTTCTTGACAAACAAAAAGAGATGAGGTAAAATAAACAAGCTGTCGCAAAGAGATGACAGCAAAACAACCTTGATAACTAAACAGTGAAACACATACGATTCTCGAAAATTCTTAACGAATCATCATTCAAATGAATGAACTTTTTATAACAGTAATGACGAGAGATAACTAAGCTAGTTGGTTGTCTTGAGTACATCAAACACTTTATCAGAGAGTTTGATCCTGGCTCAGGATGAACGCTGGCGGCGTGCTTAACACATGCAAGTCGAACGGGAAACATTTTATTGAAGCTTCGGCAGATTTAGCTTGTTTCTAGTGGCGGACGGGTGAGTAACGCGTGGGTAACCTGCCTTATACTGGGGGATAACAGCCAGAAATGACTGCTAATACCGCATAAGCGCACAGAACCGCATGGT